>NZ_JBSFBM010000035.1:0-30013 GCF_053592955.1 Micromonospora sp. NPDC002411
CCGCGCAGGCCTCGCCGGTCGCCGCCGCCGTCGGCGCGGCCAACACGTTGGTACGCCGCCCGGACGGTTCCTGGTACGCCGACAACACCGACGTCGCCGGCATGGTGCGGGTGCTCATCGCAGCCGGGGTGAATGCGGGTGCGGCGGTGACGGTGCTCGGCGCCGGTGGCACGGCCCGCGCCGCGCTCGCTGCCGCTGCTCAACTGGCGTGCTTCTCGGTGACGGTGGTCGCCCGCCGGTCGGGGGCGATCGACGAGCTGCGGCCGGTGGCCGATGCCCTGGGTGTCGCGCTGACCCCCGCCGGCTGGGCCGACGCGCCCCGGCACCTCTCCGCCGCCGACCTGGCTGTCTCCACCGTTCCGAAGGGGGTCGCCGACCCGTTGGCCGCCGAGGTGGCCTGGCGGCCGGGCGCGGTGTTCTTCGACGCTCTCTACGACCCGTGGCCCACCCCGTTGGCCGCCTCCGCCGTCGCGGCCGGTCTGCGGGTGGTGTCCGGTCTGGACCTGCTGCTCGCTCAGGCGGTAGGGCAGTTCGAGCAGTTCACCGGTGTGCCCGCCCCGGTCGAGGCGATGCGGGAAGCCCTCACCGCGGCCCGCTAGGAGTCGGCCTCCGGGCGGGGCGATGGTGGCCAACTTAGCGGAGAGTTAAGACGCGCTTACGGAAAACTGTCCTGCATACGACATCACCTGGTCGTCGATACGCTGCTGACCGTTACGGAAGCAGATACAGGGAGTGCCCTTGACCAGGCATGGACTGCACCGCAGAACTCGGATCCACCACGCACGTCGGCGCCGGGCGATCGCCATCGGCGTGGTCGGCGGTTCGGTGGTCGCCGGCATCGTGGCGACCATGATGCCGCTGCTGGCCAGCGACGACCTGTCGATCCGGGCGGCGGCCGACACCACCGCGAGCGCGGTGTCGCAGGACGGTGACAACGCGGCCAAGGCGACGCTGGCCACCTGCCCGACGCGTTGCGACGGCAACTCGCGCGGTGGACGCGAGGCGGTCATCGAGTTCGCCGTGACCACCGTGCCGGCCGCCGCGGTCAACCTCCGGGCGACGCTGCGGGTGCACGCCTGGCAGCAGTTTGCCGCCGTCGTGACAGCGCACGCCTCACCGCTGAGCGCGCACGAGGCTCGGCCGGCGTTGGCATCGCCCGGTGACGCGCTGGACAGCGTGTCCGCGGTGTCCAGCGGCGTCAACGAGTGGGACATCTCCGAGCTGGTCACCGGCAACGGCACCTGGACGGTCTCGCTGACGCAGAGTGGCCTGGAGAGCCGGATCTACTGGGCGTCGGCCGACAATCGTGATCCGGAGCTGCGTCCCACCCTGCTGGTCAGCTACGACATCGGTGCCGCGCCGTCGTCGCCGCCGGCCACCCGGCCGACGCCGAGCACGTCGCCGACCACCAACGCCCCGGAGCCCTCGCCGACGGCCGCGCCGACGACCCGGACGCCCTCCGCCACCGCAGTCCCCACCAACCCGCCCGTCGGGTGCGGCTCGGTGTCGGACAAACTCGTGCCTTCCTGTGGCGCCTGGTGGGGGATGTACTCACCCGCCGGGGCGGCCGGCGGCTGGGACCACGGCAAGGCCGTCACCGACGTGGAGAGGCAGGTCGGGCGGAGGTTCGACATCGTGCACCGCTATCACGACTTCTCCAACGCCGGCAGCAACGGTGCGTTCCCCGACGCGTACGAACTGCGGCAGTTGCGGGAGGGCCGGTTGTTGTTCTTCGCCTGGGAGTCCCGCGACTTCTCCGCCGGCACCACCCTCACCTGGGCCGATGTCTACAGCGGCAGGCACGATGCGACCATCGACGCGGTCGCGGATCGGGTTCGCGCGGTCGGCGTGCCGGTCTTCCTGGGCTTCGACCACGAGCCGGAGGACGAGCCGGCCAAGGGCAGCGACGCCGACTTCGTCCGTGCCTGGCGCTACGTCCACGAGCGGTTCGCCACGGCGGGTACGACCAACGCGGTCTGGGTCTGGACGATGATGGGCTGGTCAGGCCACTATTCACGGTACGCCGGCCTGTACCCGGGTGACCGGTACGTCGACTGGGTGGCCTACGACCCGTACAACTTCCACGTCTGCAACGGCAGCACGGTGTGGAGGAATCCGAGCACGACGGTCGGTGGTTTCTACAACTGGCTGGACGACAGCGGCATCGGGGCCGGCAAGCCCCGGATGCTCGCCGAGTTCGGCACCAACTTCGACGCCGCCGACCCGAGTGCCAAACAGCGCTGGTTCCAGGAGTTCCCGGCAGCGCTGAAAGCGCACCCGAAGATCAGGGCCGCCATCTACTTCAACTCGGCCGGCATGACCAGCCGTACGGCCCGCTGCGACATGACGATGAACCACGACGCCGCGGCGGTGGCGGGCTTCGCGCAGGCCGGACAGGACCCGTACCTGCGGCAGCCGACCGGAGGCAGTCGCTGACGATCGCACGGACGGTGGAGGAGGACCGATGGCGGTGACGGAGACCAGGTGGCCACGTGCCACGGACGTGACGGGGCCAGTGACCGGTCCACCGGACGGCGGTGTCCGGCGGTGGTGCTGATCTACGCTCTGGGGGCGGCGTCGGTGCTGGTGCCGGCCGTCCTGATCCCCGTGGCGGCGACCCGGTGGGCTCCGGCCGCACAGCGGAGCCGCGCGGCGGACCGGCTACGCGTCGCGGTGGCCGGGCTCACCGGGGCTCTCGGCCGAAACGGCGCCGCTCTCGTCGTTCTGCTCGCTGGGTCGGCGGCGGTGGTGACGGTCTGCTGGCCCCTCGGTGAGGCGCTGTCCAGACTGGAGCCGTCCGTCGATCACCCGGTCTTCGACTACGTGCACGCCCGCCGGGTCGACGGGTGGGCCGAGGTCAACTCGTTCGTCACGGCGCTCGGGGACCGGTACCCGCTCAAGTGGGCGACGGTGGTCGCGGCGGTCGGCTTCGCCATCGCCTGGCGACACCGTCGCTGGTGGATTCCGCTGATCGCGCTGCCGATGCAGTTCGTGGTCGAGCAGTACACCCAGCAGATCCTGGCAGTGACCGTGAACCGGGGCCACCCACCCACTGACGTCGGCACCTATCCCTCTGGCGGTTGCGCCCGCGTCATGCTCACGTTCGGCGTCATCGCGGTGCTGGCGGGGTTGACCTGGAACGTCTCGCGACGCGGCCGAATCGCCATCGCGACCGCGCTGGCCGTGCTGGTCTCTGTGGAGGGTTACACCCGCATCTATGCCGAGAAGCACTGGCTCACGGACGTGCTCGGTGGGTGGATCTTCGGCACGCTGCTGCTCGGCGTGCTGGTTCTGACGGTGCTCGTCGCCGAGGGGCGGGTGCGTCCACCCGCCCGGTCCGTGCACGTGGCACCCGTCGAGGCCACGACCACCGCCTGACCCGTTCGTCGCATCGCCACCCGGGCACGGCTCACCCGCGGTGTCTGACACCCGACAGCGAAACCGCCGCCGCCGCCGCGTCCGTGCCAGTGACCGCCCAATCGGCGGATATCGCCAACGGTGACCGAGGGGGCACGCTACGTGGGTTCTCGTCCAACCTGGAGGCGCAGCGTGCCCACAGTCAGGCCCTCTCGGCGATCTGCACGATGTCGTATCCGCGCGGCGGCAGTCGGTCTGGTGACCGTAGCCGCGCTGTTGACGATCCCCTCTGCCGCCTCGGCCGTGGTGGTGCCGGCCCCCGAGACGGCGACCCTGGTGTCGACGAACCCCGCCGACGTCACACCGCACGGCCGCGATGGCGAGAGCCGCGCCTTCGCGCAGGTCGGCTCGCGGGTGTACGTGGGGGGCAGCTTCACCCAGATTCGGCAGACCGCCGCCACGGCGTGGGTCAACCAGAGCTACCTGTTCGCCTACGACCGGGTTAGCGGAACCATTTCGACCACGTTCCTGCCGGCCCTCGACGGCCCGGTCAACACCCTGCTCGCCGGCCCGAACGGCACGCTCATCGTCGGCGGCGGGTTCAAGACGGTCAACGGTGTCTCCCGGAAGAACCTGGTCGCCCTGGATCCGACGACCGGGGCGACCATCGACAGTTGGGTCGGTCGTTCGGACGGCGGCATGATCCGGGACATGGTGCTGCGCGGCAACTGGCTCTACGTCGCGGGCGCTTTCAACTGGTTGAACGGCGCCGCGCACTCCGGGCTGGGTCGACTCAACGCCACCACCGGTGCGATCGACCCGACGTTCACCATCAACGCCACGGTCGGAAGGCACGGCACCGGCTCGTACGGCTGGACGATCGATGTCACGCCGAACGGGCAGACCATGATCGCCGCCGGCAACTTCACAGTCGTGAACGGACTGCCCCGGAACCAGATGGCGATGATCGATCTCTCGGGCACGCCGACGCTGCTGGACTGGAGCACCGAGAAATTCGTCGCGCCGTGCGCGGCGCCCGCGACCTTCGTGCACTACGTCCAGGATGTGAAGTTCGGCGCGGACGGCAGTTGGTTCGTCGTCGGCACCAACGGCGGTGCCGGTTGGCCGGCGGCGTACTGTGACGCGCTGATCCGCTTCGAGACCGCGAACCGGGGTGGGGGTCAGCTCGGCACCTGGGTCGACTACACCGGCAACGACACCATCACCTCCGTCGAGGTGGCCGACAATGTCATCTACCTGGGCGGGCACTTCCGCTGGCTGAACAACCCGAACGCCACCGACGCGGCGGGCGACGGCGCGATCGACCGCCTCGGCATCGCCGCCGTCACTCCGGCGACCGGCCTGCCGGTGGCCTGGAATCCCGGCCGCCGCGGCAGCGCGTCCATGCCGGAGGGCACAAGCACCTGGGGTTCGCAGGTCCCCGTGCTCTGGCGAGGCAGCGACGGGCTCTACTTCGGGCACAACTCCGACGGAATGGGCAGCGAGTACCACGGCCGGCTCGGCATGTTTCCGCTCGACGGTGGCCGGACCGTGGTCCCGAAGACGCCGCCGACCGCGACCACCGGCAACCTCTACCTCGGCACCGGCGAAGGCCAGCTGGCCAAGGCGTCGTTCAACGGCGCGAGTGTCGGTGCCCCCACCACCGTCAGCCAACCCAACTACACGAGTGCCGGTGCGACCTGGCGGGTGAGCGACCGCATCTACTGGGCGCACACCGTGGCCGGTGCCCCCACCGGCAGCCGGATCGACGTCTCGATGTTCAACGGCGGTGCCATCGGCGTCCCCTGGGAGTCGTCGGGGTTCAACGACTGGTTCAACGCCGCGGGCATGACCGGCGCGTTCTACCTCGGTGGCCGGTTGTACTACACCCGCAGCGGTGCCAACGCGCTCTACTACCGCTACTTCGAGATCGACGGTAACTACCTGGGCGCCACCGAGTTCAGCCTGCAGACCACGGGTGTCACCTGGTCGTCGGTGCGCGGCATGGCCTGGGTCGGCGGCCGGATCGTGTACGGCGGTAGCGACGGAACGCTGCGCAGCGTGCCGTTCGATCCCACGGCCGACCTGGCGGTCAACGGCGCGGCCGGCACGGTGATCGCACCGGCGAGCGGGGCACTGACCTGGTCCACGCCCCGGATCTTCTTCTCCGTGCAGTGACAGCGACCTCCACTGTCACCGAAAATCGACAGATGACGATCCGGTCGGCGGCGGACCAGATCGCTGGCCCGAAGCGTTTCGAGGGGATGTGCCACGCCTGTCGCAGGTGTCGACACGTCCAGGCAACCCACGACAGACGGTGAAGTTTCATGGTTGATGTACCTCCCGGTACCTGGTCCGCCGGCACCCTCGGCGGTGGGGGCACGTCGGCCCGCACGGTCACCCTGACGGATCTGCTCCGCGTCCCGCTGCACCGGATCCGGCTGGTGGGGGCGGTCGCCGCCGTCGGCCTCCTCGCCGTCCTCGGGTACGTCGTCCTGATGCCCAGCGCGGTCACCGCGAGCGCCGTGGTGGCGGTACGCCCGGTCGTCACCGACGCGTTCACCCCCAGCGGCGCCGCCGCCGACCGGGCGGTGAACATGAACGTGGAGAGCGGCATCGCCACCGGGACGGAGGTCGTGCAACGGCTCGCGGCCGAGGGCGGGGACCAGCGCGAGGTGCGCGACGCCCTTGCGGTGGAGGTGCCCACCGGCGGGCAGATCCTCCGCTTCTCGTACACCGGTCGCTCGGCCGACGACGCGGTACGCAACGTCAACCTCGCCGCGCAGACCTACCTCGACGTACGCCGGACGATGTACGAGAAGCAGCGGGCCGAGATGCTGAAGCGCTACGACGAGAGCATCGTGGAGGTGGACAAACAGCGGGAGATTCTGCAGCGGCGAATCGTCAGCGCGCGGGATGGTGCGCTGGACGCCGCCATTGCCGAACTGGGCGGCACCAACAGTCAGCTCACCCAGTTGAGGTCGGCGCGGACAGAGATCGCGGCGGTCGATGTCAATCCGGGTTGGATCACACAGAGCGCGGAAAATGTTCTGGTCTCCTCCGGCCGGCACACCCTGCTCTACGTGCTGGCCGGGCTGCTCGGCGGCGCGCTGCTGGGCGTGGTGCTGGCGTTCGCCTGGGAGTCCGCGGACCGTCGGGTCCGATCGGTCCACGACGGACGTGACGTCACCGGCCTGCCGCTGCTCGGCACTGTGCGCGGCGGCCTGTTCGCCGGCGGCCTGTTCGGCGGCCGACGGAAGGTGATGGACGCCGACATCCGGTACGTGGCGATGGCGATCGCCGAGCGGGTTCGCGAGCCGGCCCGGGTGGCGTTGCTGACCACACGTGAGGACCCGAGCACCATCACCGCCTCCCTGGCGGTCGCGCTCGCCGCGCCCGGCCGGGATGTCTACGTGGCCGACGACAGCGGCCGACTGGAGAGGCTGCGTGCCGCGGTGCTGGCGGACCGGGACCAACTGCCCGCGGCGCTCAACCCGGCCCGTCCCCTCGTCCCGAAGCCCCGAGGCACCGATGCGGTCAGCGGCAATGGCATCATCGGCCAGGTCCCCACCCGCCGCCCGTCGCCCTACCCGGTCGGCAGCCGCCCGTCGAAGGACCCGGACGCCACCCTGACCCTGCCGCGAACGACTTTGGACGCGACGGCGAACGGCCCGGGTGCGGCCGCGACCAAGGCGGGCGAGGTGCCCGTGGGTGCCGGCGGGGTGCGTTTCGGCACGTGGCGGCAGCGCGTCACCACCGGGGTCGTGCTCTTCAACGCGCCACCCTCGGAGGCCGACGAGCGTGGCGTCGCGGTGGCCCGCCAGGGCAGCGCGGTCATCCTGGTCGAACAGGACGGGACCCGGCACAGCGACCTGCGCCGGCTCGTGGAGCGGCTTCGTGCGGCCGGGGTCACCCCCCTGGGTTTCGTGCTCACCGGCAGCGGACGGGGCTGAGGGTGTCTGTCACCCTCGCCCTGGCGGCCAGCGAGCCGGAGGGGGAGGGCCCCTCGGCCGTCGCGGCGCCGCCGCCACCGCGGCTGCCCCGTTGGCCGCTGCTGATCATGTTCGGTCTGGTCCCGGTGTGGTGGTTGGCCGGCGCGTTCTACCTGGTCTGGCCGCTGTGCGGCGCAGTGCTGCTGGCGTTGCTGATCGTCCGGGGGCGGGTGCCGCTGCCTCCGGCCACCGGCGTCTGGCTGCTGTTTCTGGCCCTGGTGCTCCTGAGCGCCACCCAACTACCCTCGCCGATCTCGCTGCTCCCCTTCGGTCTGCGGCTGGGCTACTACGTCACCGCCCTCGTGGTCGGCGGGTACGTGTACGTGTATGCCAGGGAGCGAGCCGATCCGGCGGCGGCGCTCGTGCCGATCTGCGCGTTCTGGTTCGGCCTGGTGCTGCTGGGTTGGCTTGGTGTGCTGGCGCCGCGATTCGCGCTGACCACCCCGATGGAGATGGTGCTGCCTGCCGGCCTGGCCGACCACCCGTACACGCAGGATCTGGTCCACATCAGGGCCGCCGAGTACAGCGAACTGTCGCCCAACCCGATCTACCGTCCGACGGCGCCGTTTCCGTACACCAACAACTACGGCAGCGCGTACGCGATGACGTTGCCCTGCGTCGTGGCGTACACCATGTTGCGCCGCCGGGGTTTCCTCCGTTGGGCGCTGCTCGTGTCGCTGCCGCTGTCGCTTGCACCGGCCTTCCTCACCCTGAACCGGGTCATGTTCGTGAGTCTCGGCGTCGGCCTGGGCGTGCTCGGCGTGCGGGCCGCGCTGCGGGGAAACGTCCGGGTGGGCGCCTCCGTCGTCGGGGTCCTGGTCATCGGCGGGCTCACTGCTCTGTTGATCCCGGTCGGCGAGTTGATCAACAAGCGGGTCCAGTCGAGCGACACGAACAGCGACCGACTCTCCCTCTACGTCGAGGTCGTCCGCCGGATCGGGGCCGCACCGTGGCTCGGTTACGGCGCGCCCGTCACCGTGGACACGGTCACGGCGCAGGTGCCCGTCGGCACCCAGGGGCAGCTCTGGATGGTGATGTTCAGCCACGGCATACCGGCGTTGCTCTGCTTCCTCGCCTGGTTCGCGATCGTTGTGCTGAAGAGCGCGCGGGCCCGCTCGGCGCCCGGGCAGTGGCTGGCGGTGGTCCCGGTGATCTGCCTGGTGCAGATCCCGTTCTACGGCATGGCCGACCCCACCATCACGATCGCCTTCTTCGGGGTCGCCGTCGCGATGGCGCTCGCCGAGCGGGAAGCGGGCCCTCGGCACCCCGACCAGGCGCACCCCACTCGCCCGCGAAGGGCCGTCGCGGGATGACCGCCGGCACTCACTCGGCCGTCGACTCCGGCCCCGACGAGCCCTCGGTCGACGCTACGGCCGCAGCGCGGCGCGGCGTCCGTACGGGTCTCGCGGGTCTGGCCGGTGCCGCCGCCAACGGTCTCTTCGGCTTTCTGCTGGTGGTCGTCATCACCCGTGGCTACGGCACGGTCGGCTCGGGGGCGTTCTTCACCGCTGTCGGCATCGTCACGGTCACCGCCGCTGTCTGCACCCTGGGTGCGGAGACCGCCCTGATCTGGCTGCTGCCGCGCCGGCGTCTCGGCGGGCGGGGCGACGCCGCCCGGGTGCTCCCGGTGGCTCTCCTGCCGCCGCTCGTGGCCGCGGTCGTCGTCGGCCTGGTCGGGGTTGTCGCGGCAGGTGCGCTCGGTCCCCGCCTGTTGAACACGGGCGAGGGCGGTACGTCCCTGATCGCGGTCAGCTTCGCGGCGGTGCCGTTGGTGGTGGCGATGACACTCCTGCTCGCCGTGGTGCGCTGCGTCCGACCGATTCGGGCGTACGTCGGCGTGCAGTCCGTCCTGGTGCCGCTCGCCCGACCGGTGCTGGTCGGGCTGGCGGCCGTTGCCGGCGGTGGAGTGCTGGTCGGTCTGACCGGTTGGCTGCTCCCGGCCGTGTTCGCCGTTCTGGTCTGCCTGGCGTTGGTGGTGGGTCCGCTCGGCGTCCGCCGGGGTGCGGCGCTGCGACCGGAGCGGGCCGACTGGTCGGCGTTCTGGAGGTTCGCGCTGCCCCGCGCCGCGTCCGCCGCGATCGATGCCAGCGCCGTCTGGGTGGGCGTCCTGCTCACCTCGATGCTTGCCGGGCCGGCCGACGCTGGCGTCTTCGGCGCGGTCGGTCGCTACATCCTGGCCGGACAGTTGGCCATGCATGGGCTGCGGGTCGCGGTGTCGCCGCAGTTGTCCCGGCTGCTGGGGCGCAGCGAGCGGGCCGCCGCCGCGGCGGTGCACCGGCAACTGACCGTCTGGGTGCTGATGCTGTCGTGGCCGGTCTACCTGCTGCTTGCGGTGTTCGGGCTGGGGTTCCTCGAACTCTTCGGGCCCGAGTTCACCTCCGGCGCCACCGCCGTGACCGTGCTCGCCCTGGCCATGCTGGTCAACACCGGTCTGGGAAACGTGCAGAGCCTGCTGCTGATGGGCGGTCGCAGCGGCCTGCACCTGACCACGACGGTGACCGGGCTGCTGGTCACCGTCTCCCTTGGGCTGTGGCTGATCCCGGGGCACGGCGTGACCGGCGCGGCCGTCGCCTGGGCGGCCGGTATCGCCATCGAGAACCTGACCGCGTTCGGCTGCGCTCGGGCGGTGCTGGGTCAGCCGCTGGTCGATGCGGCGCTGTTGCGCGCGGCGGCCGGGGTGGTGGTCGGCGTTTCAGCGGCGGCCCTGCCCGGCGTGATCGTGGGTGGCCGAGGGCTTCCTGGCCTGGTGGTGGCGTTGGGCGTGCTGGCGGCCGGCTGCGTCGGCTTGTCGACTATGCCCGACGTGCGACGGTTCATCCGGGTGACGATGAGGCAACTCCGTGGCGACATCGAGGCGGAATCGGCAGCAGCCGGTGCCACCTCCACGTCGCCGAAGGGCAGGTGAGCAGCGGTGTCGTCCATCCGCGACCGGGTGAAGCAGATCGTGCCGAGCCAGGTGACCAATCGGGTGAAGGACTCCCTGGTCGGCTACGGCGTCCGCACCAGCGGTCGACGGCCGTTGCCGGACTTCCTCATCATCGGCACCAAGCGGGGCGGCACCACCTCACTGTGGAACTACCTGATCCAGCACCCGCTGGTGCCCCGCCTCTTTCCCGCCTGGAACACCAAGGCCTCGCACTACTTCGAGCAGAACTGGCACCGGGGCGAGGCCTGGTACCGCTCGCACTTCCCGACGTCCCGGCAGCGGGCGACGCTGCAGCGCCGGCACGGTGGCCCGGTGCGGGTTGGTGAGGCCGCTCCGCTCTACATGTTCCACCCTCTCGCCGCGCAGCGGGTCGCCGCGCTGATGCCGACGGTGCGGCTGATCGTGCTGCTGCGCGACCCGGTGGAGCGGGCGTACTCGCACTGGAAGGAACGGCGGACGCACGGCGTCGAGCCGCTGGACTTCGCCGACGCGTTGGTCGCTGAGCAGGAGCGGACGGCGGGGGAGCGGGAGCGACTGATCGCCGAGCCGGAGTCCTTCAGCGAGCCCTTCGACTGGTACACCTACCGTGCTCGGGGGCGCTACCTGGAGCACCTGGAGCCGTGGCTGGGCCGGTTCGACCGCGAGCGGATCCTGGTCCTTCCCAGCGAGGACCTCTACCGCGACGCCCGCGGCACCTACCGCAGAACGGTGGAGTTCCTGGGGTTGCCCCCGCACGACCTGCCCGCCTTCAAGGTCTACAACGATCGCCGGTCGGTGCCGCTGGAGGCGCAGGTGCGGGCGGAGCTGACCGAGTACTACCGACCGCACAACGCGGCGCTACGGCAGCGGCTGGGGTTGGACCTCGACTGGTCGGAGCGGGCACCGTGACGGCCGGGGCCGCGGTCTCCGGCGATCCTCGTTTTCGTGGTGACGGACTGGGCTGGGTCACCCGGGCGGTGTTCGGTGACGAGCGCATCGCCCTCACCGTGAGTGGTCCACCACCGCCCGGGCACCGCGCCGCCGCCCGGTACGCGGTCGTCCCGTCGCTGGCTCGGGCACGGTTCCTGCTGCCGCTCGGCGCGCCGCGCGCCACGGCCGCGTCGCTGCTGGCGTACAACGCGTTGCGTCCGTGGAGAGTGCGAGTGGTGCGGGCCGTGCTGGGGGTGCTGGCCCGGGTCGGCGCGATGGACCTGGCCCCGTTTCCCCGACTCACCGTGTCGCTACCCGACGAGGTCGCGGCCGACGAGGTGCTGCTGGCCGGGCAGTTGGGCACCGCGCTCGGTGGGGCCGGGGTCTACGCGGCCTGCGGGGTGCGCCCGCCGGACCCGAACCACAAGCCGACTCTGCAACTGTTCGCGCCCGACGGCCGCGCCCTCGGGTACGCGAAGATCGGTTGGAACGGTGCCACCCGGGCACTGGTGACGGCCGAGGCGGCGGCCCTGCGCGACCTGACCACGGCGACCCGAACACCGGACCACCCGGCGGCACCCCGACTGCTCGTCGAGACGGCCGCCAGCGGGCAGCTGGTCGCGCTGGTCGAGCCGTTGCCGCCGGCCGTGCGGGGGGTGGTGGCCGACGCACCTCCGCGAATCGCCGCGTTGTTGGCGGTCGCCCGTCGCGGCAGTCCTCCGGAGCCACCGCGGCAACTGGCCGGGTCGCCGTTCCTGGTTCGGCTCACCGCTGAGGCGGAGCGCGCCGCTGCCAGCGCACCGGATGGCGCCCGGGCGGTCGCCGCCGTCGCCGCGTTGGCGCGTCGGCACGGCGGCACGGCCGTTGAGTTCGGGCACTGGCACGGCGACTGGGTGCCCTGGAACCTGGGCGTGCACGCCGGCCGCCTCGTGGCCTGGGACTGGGAGCACAGTGGGCCGGGCGTTCCGCTCGGCTTCGATCTGGCCCACGACGCGTTTCAGCGGGCCCTGGTACTCCGGGACGCGCCAGCCGCCGCGGCGGCCCTGGCCGTCGACGCCCATCTCGACCGGTACGGCGCGGAGCTGGGGCTCGGGCCGGCGGCCCGCAGGTTGGTGGCGGACGCCTACCTGCTGGAGATGTGGCTGCGCGCCTGGCGGCTCGCCGATGCCGGCGCGGGCTGGAATGCCGCGCTGCACCCCGCCCTGCTGGACGTCATCGAGAAACGAACCAGCGACTGATCCTTCGAGATTGGTAAATGTCCTATCCATCATCGATTTCGACGATGAGAAAGAAATTCCACGCCATGGTGATCATTGATGGGGCTGATCGTGTTCGACTGCCCGGTGCTCCCACCTGCGGATCCATATGTCCGTCGATCGCTCTGTTCACCGCCCGGGGACGTGTGATCTGCTGGTGCATGGCTGCCACCGAAAATCCAAGCGCACGTGTGGGGAGTCGCGTGGACACGACAATCGAGAATGCCAACGATCCTGGGGTCCTTCTCCTGGTGGGCTCCAGTGGCGGCCACCTGGCCCAATTGCTCGCCCTGCGTCCGTGGTACGAAAGCTGGCGGCGTTGCTGGATCACCTTCGACACACCCGAGGCGGTTTCGCAGCTCGTCGGCGAGGAGGTGGTCGCGGCGCACCATCCGACCACCCGCAACGTGCCGAACCTGCTGCGCAACACCGTCCTCGCCTGGCGGGTGCTGCGGTCGCGCCGGGTCGCAGCGGTGGTTACCACCGGAGCTGGAGTGGCCGTTCCGTTCGTGCTGCTGGCCCGGCTCTGGCGCGTACCCACCGTCTACATCGAGGTGTACGACCGCATCGACACCGCGACCGTGACCGCCCGACTCTGCCGACCGTTTCTCTCCGCGATGCTCGTGCAGTGGGATGAGCAGCGGCGGCAGTACCCGGAGGCCACCGTCGTGGGGACCCTGTTGTGAGCGCCGAGAACACCGGCAACGTCCCCGCGCACCGGGTCACCGCGGGTCGACCCCGACCGGCACCGAGCGCCGGGTTGTCCCGACCGCGACGCTCCGGCGATCTCGCCCGGGCCCGGGTGCTGGTCGCCGTCGGCACCGACACGCACCCCTTCGACCGCCTGATCCGCTGGCTGGAGGACTGGCACCGCGGCGTGGACGAGGACGTCGGGCTGACCGTCCAGCACGGACACACCCGGGCACCCGCGGTCCCCGGGGCGGTGACCTTCCTCGGCCACCGTGAACTCCAGGCCGCGATGGCCGAGGCCGACCTGGTGGTCTGCCACGCCGGGCCCGCCACCATTCTGGAGGCACGCAGGCAGGGGCACCTGCCGATCGTCACCCCCCGGGACCCGGCCCGGGGCGAGCACGTCGACGACCACCAGCTGCTCTTCGCCCGTCGCCTGGGCGCAGCCGGCATGGTGGCGCTGGCCGAGACCCGGGAGGCGGTGGTCGGGGCGCTCACCGCGGGGCTCGCCGACCCCTTCCGGTTCACCGTCGCGGCGGATCCGGACGCGGCCACGACACGCCGGGCGGCGGTCGAGCAGGTCGGGCGAATCGTGGAGGACTTGGTGGTCGCGTCGGTCAGCCAGCGGCAGCGCGCGAGATGGTGGTCGTGGTTGCTACCGGACCGGCACGGGGAGCGGCGATGACCGGACACCCGCGGGTGAGCGCGGTCGTGCCCACCCGGGACCGTCCGGAGCTGGTCCGGGCCGCGGTGCGCGCCATCCTCGACCAGGACTACCCGGGCCCCGTCGAGGTGGTGGTGGTCCACGACCAGTCGGCACCGGATCAGTCGCTGACGCAGCTGTCTCGCCTGGACCGTCAGGTCCGGGTGATCCCCAACGAGCGGACCCCGGGCCTGGCCGGCGCGCGCAACTCCGGGGCCCTCGCCGCCGTCGGGAAGTTCGTCGCGTTCTGCGACGACGACGACGAGTGGTTGCCCGGCAAGCTACGGGCCCAGGTCGACGCGCTCGCCGCTGCCCCCGACGCGCAGTTGGTCAGCTGCGGCATCCGGGTCAGCTACGACGGGAACACCGTCGACCGGGTGCTGGCCCGCGACTCGGTCACCCTCGCTGATCTGCTGCGGGACCGGATGACGGAGCTGCACCCGTCGACGTTCCTGATGCGCGCCGCCGCGCTGCGCGCCGGGTTCGGACTGGTCGACGAAGAGATACCTGGTGGCTACGCGGAGGACTACGAGTTTCTGCTCCGCGCGGCACGCAACGCGCCGCTGGTCAACCTGTGCACGCCGTACGTGCTGGTGCGCTGGCACAGGCGTTCCTACTTCGCGCAGCGCTGGGACACCATCTCGGAGGCGTTGCAGTGGCTCTTGGAGCGCTACCCCGAGTTCGGGACCCAACCGGCCGGCGCGGCGCGGGTCTCGGGACAGATCGCCTTCGCCCACGCCGCTTCCGGCGACCGGCGGGTGGCGATGCGCTGGGCTCGGCACGCCCTGCGGCGCAACCCGCGCGAGCCGCGCGCGTACCTCGCGCTCGCGGTGGCCGGGAGGATGCTCCGCGCCGACACGGTGCTGCGCACGCTGCACCGGCGGGGCCGGGGCCTCTGACCGAGGCAATTCCTGCGACATCGACGCTTCAGCAGACCGGAGGACAGGCACCCATGGGACTCCACGCGCTCAGGTTCCGTCTCGTCGACTCACCGACCTCACTGGGCGCGAAACGGCGGGCGCTGCGCGCGGCCTGGCTGTCGGACACTTTCCCGAGCCTGGCGGACATGACCGTCCTCGACCTGGGTGGTCGGGTGGAGAGTTGGGCACACGTCGCCGTCCGACCGGCACACGTGCACGTGGTCAACCTGGAGCCGCTGCCGACGGATCTGCCCGACTGGGCCGAGGCTGACCAGGCCGATGCCTGCGAGCTGCCCAAGAGCATCCTCAGCCGCGACTACGACCTCGTCTTCAGCAACAGCGTCCTGGAGCACGTCGGTGGCCACGAGCGTCGTCGCCGGATGGCGGAGGCGATCCGTGGGTTGGGGCGTGCGTACTGGGTGCAGACGCCGTACCGCTACTTCCCGGTCGAGCCACACTGGGTGGCGCCGGGAATGCAGTTCCTGCCGGTGTCGGCACGGGTGGTGATGGCGCGCAGGTGGCCGCTCGCCTATTCTCCGGGCAAGTCCTACGCGGCGGCCATTCGGCAGGTCCTGACGACCGAGTTGATCGGTCGCACCGAACTCCGGTACCTGTTTCCGGACGCCGTCATCCGCAACGAGCGTCTGCTGGGCCTGACCAAGTCGATCATCGCGATCCGACGCCAGTGAGCGACGATCGTCGGGTCGTCGGCATCGCGGTGAAGAGGTGTGCAATCGGCATGGTGCGGGTTTCCGGGTCGCTGTCGAACGCGTCGCCGGCCGTTATGCCGTCGCCTCTGCCGAACCACCCTCGGTGGCCGGTGCCCGGCCCATTGTTGGCAATGTGACTCTAGATCGAATCAACGGACATCACGCTGACGGAGTGGGCCCTGGTCGAGCGTCTGCCGCACGTCGTCTTTCGACGAGAATCGGGTTGTGGCCGATTGTGCAATCCAATCTCACTGGTTGGACCGTTGTGCGTCCAGAGGTGGTCGGCGGCCATGGATGCGACGATCCTGACCAGCACCGGGAGCGCCGTCATTCCAGTTTGTGCACGTGCCGACGGAGCCGCCGCTGTTATCCGAAAGCGATGCCACGGGCGTGTGCGACAGGGCCGTACGGGAAATGCGAGACGGTTATCCACCTGATGTTCGGCCTACTGCGCCGGCTCGGTCCGCCGGCGGAGGTGGCGCCGTCGACGGTGGTGGCACCTCGCTGGGGTCCTGCGGCGGCCGGGGCTCGTTGATCTGCGGCCAGCCGGCCGACCAGACCCGGCGTTGCCGCCAAACAGAGATCCAGTCGACGCCACGGGACCGCTCCGAGGTGAGCAGTGCCGTGCCGACGGCCCGCAGGCCGACACCGGCGGCCAGTAGGCCGATGCCGAGTCGAGCCCGTGGCGGTGACCAGTGGCGGCGAACGTAGGTGGCCTTGCCCCGAAGGATCTTCACCCGCTGCCCCTCAGAACTCGACGAGGCACCACCGACATGGATCACGGCGACGTCCGGGTTGAGGATCGGCCGAGCGCCGAGGGCGGCGGCCCGAGCCGCCAGGTCGATGTCGTCGCTGTACAGGAAGAACTGCGGATCGAAGCCGCCAAGCTGGCAGAACAGGTCACGCTCGATGAGCATGAGGCAGCCGGAGACCGCCGGTACCTCGCACACCGACTGCCGGTCGTACCGGGGCAGGCCCTCCGGATTGGCCCACTGGTAGCGGGAGAAGGCGGTCGACAGGCCGGTGGCGAAGGTGAAGTGGCTCCACAGGCTCGGTAGCCCCCAGCAGGAATACCCGTCGTCCGTGCCGTCGGCGTGCAACGTCCGCCCGGTGTAGACGCGGTGCTCGGGCTGGCGCCGGGCGAACGTGAGCAGGTCGGTAACCGGGTGGCCGACCGGAACGGTGTCCGGGTTGAGCAGCAGAAGATACTCCCCGTCGCTGGCGACTGCGCCCCGGTTGACGCCACGGCCCCAGCCCACGTTCTCGGTCAGTCGGATCAGCCGCACCTCGGGGAAGCGTTCGGCGATTGCGTCGGCGGAGTCGTCGAGCGAGGCGTTGTCGACCACTGTGATGTCGAACCGGACGTCCGGGGTGCGGCTGTCGATGAGCTCCCGCAGGCAGCGCAGGGTCAGGTCGCGCGTGTTGTACGAGACGACGACGACCGAGACGTCGGGCCGACTCAATGCTGCCCCCCGGTCTGGACCGGCCCGTCCGGCGCGGCCGCGGCCCGATCCGCGAGGGCCTCCGGCCGCAGGCGCAGCCGCTGACGGGCGCTCACCGCCATCAGCTCCAGCGCGAACGGAAGATCGTGTACGAGGTACCGCCGCATCAGCCGTGCGGGCTCGCTGGCCAGCCGATGCACCCACTCCAGCCCGGACAGCTGCATCCACTGCGGAGCCCGTCGCTGCACGCCCGCCACGAAGCCGATGGCCGCCCCGCAGCCCAGGAACCAGGCGCGGGGCAACAGGGGGCGGAGCCGGGCGATCACGCGTTCCTGCTTGGGGAAGCCGAGCCCGACAAAGACCAGGTCCGGCTGGGCCGCGGCCACGGTGGCGCAGGCCGCATCGAGCTGGTCCGGGTGGGCGTCGAAGCCGAACGGCGGGCTGAGGTGGCCAGCGATCCGCAACCGCGGGATCCGGGACCTCATGACCTGTCCTGCGCGGCTCGGGGTGCTCGGTGCGCCGCCCATCAGATAGACCGAGCGGTCGTGCTCGGCCAGTGCGGCCGACAGGCTCCAGATCAGGTCCGAGCCTGGAACTCGGGCCGGCAGTGGACGTCCGGCAATGTGACTGGCCCAGACCAGCGGTTTGCCGTCGGCAACGACCAGGCTCGCTGATTCGACGTGCGCCCGTGATTCCCGATCTCGACGAGTAAGTCGAAGGATGTCCACATTGGGGGTTACGATCTGTCCGCCCCGTCCTGCGGCAAGTTCGGTGACGACATGCTGAATCACGTCTTTCTCTTGTAGCGGGTCGAAGTCGACCCCGTAGACGTTGACCCGGCTTCCGACACGAGAACCGTGCACATAGGAGGGCATGGGACAGCAATCTACCGAGGCTGCGCGCAGAGGCAAGGCATCAAACGGGCAGCATCTGCGGGCTTCCGCGTGAGAAGGCACTCGGCCATTCGACCGGTTGTTGGTTTGCCTCCCGACTGGCAGCATCGATGCGTGCAAATCAGTGTCATCATGCCCGCGTTCAATGAAGCGGCCGGGATCCGTGGTGTCCTTCGGCGCCTGCTCGAATCTCCTGAATTCGGCGCCGATATGGAGGTTATCGTCGCCGCAAACGGATGTACCGACGACACTGCCGCAGTCGCTAGTTCTTTTGGTGTACACGTTTTGGAAATCTCCACACCGTCCAAAGCTGCCGCGATGAACGCCGCTGACCAGGCATCGAACGGCGACGTTCGAATTTATGTGGACGCTGATGTGCCCGTCACGGCCGAAGTGTTGCGCCAGCTCGCCGCCGCCGTGAGCCAGCCCGGGGTCGTCGCGGCGGTGCCCCGGCCACTGATCGACTGCTCGGGAAGCGCCTGGCCCGTCCGCGCCTACTACGCGATGAACGCCAGGCTCCCGGTGTTTCGCAACCGCCTCTTCGGGCGCGGGATCATCGCGCTCTCCGCCGAGGCGAGATCCCGCTTCGACCGGATTCCCGAGATCACGGCCGACGACATGTTCCTCGACGCGGTGGTCGGCGCGGACGAGAAGGTGGAGATCGACGCGGTGATACGCGTACGCGCGCCGCAGCGCACGGGCGATCTCATCCGCCGGGTGGCCCGTGCGCGGGAGGGCAACGCCGAGTTCTGGCGTTTCGTCCGGTCCGCCCCGCCGGAGTACGGCCTCCCGCTTGACCCGGTGCCCGGCCCGAGCTCCTGGTCCTGGCTCCGGCACGTGCTGCTCCGGTCGCCCCGGTTGCTGCCGGCGGCGGCCTGCTATGTCGTGATCATCCTGCTGGCCGAGGCGCAGCGGCGCTCTCCAGGGTGGAGTGTGCGCTCCGGCTGGGGGCGGGGGGAGCGCCCCCAGCTCGGGCGGTAGTCCTCGGCGGCTGAATACCGCTTTTGCCGGATCAACGACCGTCGGGGCATTCCGGGCGATTGGGGTGCCTATTCTCAAGTAACCATTAAGTCTCACGAAGGGCCGTACCCGACTGGTTGCTGCTCCTCGTTAGCCCGGGCAGCGGTGGCTGACCGGAACAGCGGTAGCTGTCCGCGTCAGACAATCGCACTGGGGAGGCGTATCCATCTCGATCAAACGGGATGGCGGGCGATAAGAGCTCCAACCCGAAAGGTGCCAGTCTCGTGGAAAGCCAGCATCCTCCCGTTCCTCCGGCCCCCCGCCCGCCCGCCTCGCCGCCGGGGCACCACCCACGTCGCGGGCGCTTGACCTTCACCATCGCCGCGGCCCTGGCCGTCCTGGCCTCGGCAACGGTCATCGCCGCCGACGCCGCGACCAGCCGATCCGCAACCTTCTCCTTCTTCGCCGGGACCGACGTCTCCGGCGTACCGACCGATCCCGACACCCAGCCCGTCGAGCTCGGCCTGCGCTTCACCTCGAGCAGCAACGGGACGCTGACGGCCGTCCGGATCCTCAAGGCGAACGGTTCCGGAAGCTCCCACCCGGTCAACGTCTGGTCCGCGAGGGGCCAGAAGCTCGCCACCGCGACCTCGACCTCCGAGTCGCCCTCGGGCTGGCAGGAGGTGAAGCTCCCGACGCCGGTGCGGATCGACGCCGGCCAGGTGTACGTCGTCTCGTACCACACCACTCGGTACCGGGCGACGCAGAACTTCTTCAACCGGACGGTGACCTCCGGCCCACTGAGCACCTCGGGCGTCGCGGGTGTCTACGCGTACGGCACCGGTGGCTTCCCCACGTCGACCTACCAGGCCAGCAACTACTGGGTCGATGTCGTCTTCGCTCCCGCCGTGGGTGGATCGGCCTCGCCGAGCGTCTCCCCCCGCCCGAGCACCTCGCCGACCCCGACCCCGTCGGCGACCCCGTCGCCGACGCGCACCCCAACGCCCGGTCCGACACCGACCACCACGGCCAGTCCGCTGGCCCTGCCCCGGGTTGCGTGGGAGGGTGGCCCCGCCTATTACGGGACGTTCCCGGTCGCCCGGGCAGCGGGCTGGACCAACCCGGCCTTCTTCCCGATCGGGGTGTGGCAGGAGAGCGTGATCGAGGCACGGGACACCACTCTGGACAAGAGCGCGGGCATCAACACCTACGTGGCGCCGACCGACAACAGCAACCTGCGGCTCATCGAGAGCGCTGGAATGAGCGTGATCGGGGGCAACAGCCAGCAGCTCGGGCCGTCGACGGTCGCCTGGTCACTGTCCGACGAGGTTGACATGTGGGGCGGGCCGGGCAGCTCCGCCTGGACCGGCAACCACCCCGGCCAGGGAGCGGTCTGCCAACCTGCCAACAGCCGCTGTGGATACACGATCCAGGAGGCGATGCTCAGGCGGTTCCCCGCCGACGGGCGGCTGCGGTACGCCAACTACGGCAAGGGCGTCATGTTCTGGGAGACCGACGCCGAGGCGGGTCGCTTCGTCAACAGCTACACCAGCATGGTCTCCAACGACATCTACTGGTACACCGATCCCGGCGTCTGCAACTCCCCGTCCGAGGGGCCCGGCATTGGTGTCCGGCCGGAGAACTGCCGACGCGCCGCGAACTACGGCCGGACCATGGACCGGATGCGCCACCTCGACGGGGCCGACGGCAAGCGTCAGCCGATCTTCGCCTTCGTGGAGGTGGGGCACCCGTTCACCGAGAACGACGCACCGACCATCACCGGTGACCAGATCGCCGGTGCGGTGATGAACTCGCTGATCCACGAGGCGCGGGGCATCCAGTACTTCAACCACAACTTCGGTGGGACCTGCCTCTCCCAGCACGTGCTGCGCGATCGGTGTGGCGCTGCGATCCGGCCGGTGGTGACCGAGTTGAACCGGCGGGTGACGTCCCTGGCGCCCGTGCTGAACACGCAGTCATACGAGTGGCGGTTCAACCCGAACCTCGACACGATGCTCAAGGCGTACGGGAACTCGTACTACGTCTTCGCCATGCCGGGCCGGACCGGCGGCACCGGCACCCAGAAGCTGACGCTCCCGCCCGGAATGAAGGGGGCACGGGCAGAGGTGCTGTTCGAGAACCGAACGGTGCCGATCAGCGGCGGCGCGTTGCAGGATGCGTTCGCCCGTGAGTCCGCGTACCACATCTACAAGATCACACCGTGACGTCCTGACGTTACCCACCCGGATTCCGGCCCCACCCCTGGTGGGGCCGGAATCCCCGCGGCCGGGGGTGTCCCTACGGGTTTCGTCAAGCGGGGACGGGTGCCTGATCTGTCGGCCGTGGTTGGTAGGGGATCTTGTCGCGGAGCATGGCCTGTAGGGGCGTCGCGGCGGCGGCGGGCGAGGTCAGGGACGGTGCCCGACCTCCTTGAAGAACGCCAGGATGCTGGCGCACTCCCGTTCGGCCGAATATTCAGCCCGCACGTAGCGCGCTGCCTCCAGGCCCCGCGACCAGCACCAGCCGGGCTGCTCGGCCTCCCGGGTCAGGCATTCCTGCAGCGCGCGGCTCAGCCCGAGCAGGTCGCCGGTGGGCACCGGGTGGCTGAACGCGGGATCGAAGAACTCCCGGCCGCCGAATCCGTGGAAACCGACGACGTAGTTTCCGGACGCCATCGCCTCGACCGCAGGCAGCCCGAAACCCTCCTGGTAGCAGGTGCTCAGGAAGATCGTCGAGGCGCGTAGCCGGCGGGCGACCTCCTCCTGCGAGGCGCCGTCCACCGCGTCGATGGTCCACCCGGTCAGCGCGTTCCGTGCCCGCAGCAGGTGCAGGACGTTCTCGATGTCCGCCCGCCCGCGCCGCGGCAGGTAACTGATCACCCGTCCGTTGGGGCGGTCGGGCGGGTTGAACAGCGCGGTGTCGACGCTCAACCGGACCCGGTGGATGGGCCTGCGGAACGCGTACTCGAGAAGGTCCTGGCTGTGCTCCGAGACCACCATGACGCCGAGCAGACCGGGGCTGCCCAGGTAGTGCCGCGTGACCAACTCCGCGTCCACGTTCCAGGTGAGGTGCCCACTCTGGTTGAAGACGACGTGCCGCACCCTCGCCGGCAACCGCGGCAGCAGCCGGGCGTCGGTCTCGGGAACCACGAGGAGATCGTCGGGTCCCAGTGGGCTCGACCGCACGTCGGTGACCCGGGTTCGATTCGGGAACCAACTGCACCGGAAGCCGCGCCGCTCGTGCAGCACCGCGGCGGCGACCCCGGCCTCGTTGAGCACATCGACATGTCGATAGAGGGTGCGGATGCCGCCGGAGGGCTTGTCGTAGTCGCGGGCCAGGTAGTAGATGGTCGGTGCCGCGGCCGACGTCTCCCGTAACCGGATCTTGGGCGGACCGTGCTGCTGGTACTGCTGATAGGCCCGGTACGCCCGCCGTGCCTGCTCCTCAAGGCCCATCGTCCGCCGCCGTCAGATGCTCAGGATGCCGAGCTTGCGGGCGAGTCGCAGGGAGCGGTCGAAGACGGTCAGACCAATCGCGAACATGATCACACTGAACCCGGTCAGGATCGCCAGCGAGAGTAGCGGGGACAACCCCTCGGCCGGCGGATCACCCATGAGCAGCTGCCGCTCGGCGGCGATGACGTAGGAGTGCGGCACGAGGTAGCTGACCCAGCGGATCCACTCCGGCAGCACGCTGATGGGGAAAAGGGTGCCGCCAAGCACGCCTGCGGCCAGGCTGTAGAGCATGATGACCGGCTCGCCGCGCTTGAACAGGATGATGAAACTGGCGGCGAGGGTGCCGATGGCGTTGCAGGCGGCTATCCCGACCAGGAACACCAGCAGCGCGAGGGGGATGGACCGCCATTCGATCTGGGCGCCCAACAGGCTGCCGAACGCGATCATGAAAGCCGCCATCACGGTGCCGGTGACACTGCGCCAGATGTTCATCGCGATCGGGATCAGCGCCCACGGCACGGGCTCCACCAGGTAGGTCTCGAGTGTGCCGCGTTCCTGCGCGAACTGGAGCCGGTTGGTCAGTGCGGTCAGCGCGTCCTGGAAGCCCGCGGTGACGCTCGCGCCGATGAGCATGAAGGCGAACGCGTCGGTGGCGTTCAGGAACGTGCCCTGGAAGAAGTAGAGCAGCACGGGGAAGACCACCGCGGCGTAGCGCAGGATGGTGGTCGCCGGGAACATCCGCTCTTCCACCAGGTCGATGCGGACGTAGGCCGCACAGGTGTCGAGCGACTTGCGCCAAAGGCCACGACGGCCGATCGGGGCGGTGTAGGCCAGGCTCATGTCGCTCCGCCTTCTGCGGTCTGGTCGTGCCGGTAGGCGCGAGCGATGAGGTCCCGCAGCGGCATCGGGATCTCGCGGACGTGTCGGACCTGCCGGGTGCCGGCACCAAGCGCGGCCAGCACGTCGCCCGCTCCATCGCGGGCCTTGAGCCAGCACCGGACGGTGGGCCCGTCGACGGTGAGCTCCAGGCCCAGCGATGTCAGGCCCGCGGCCGCCTGGTCGGCCGCGTCGGTGGAGGCGAAGACCAGTTCGAGTTGTGGTCGTTCCCACTGTTCCCGCAGGCTGTCGAGGTCGCCGAAGTACTTGACCCGGCCCTTGTCGAGTAGCAGCGCCTGCGAACGTAGCGCCTCGATCTCTTCGAGGCGGTGCGACGAGATCAGCACCGCGAGTCGCTCACGCTGGACGAGATCGGTGATCAGATCGAGGAGCCCGTGCGCGGCGATCGGATCCACCGCGCCGGTCGGCTCGTCGAGGATGAGCACCCGGGGGCCGGACAGCAGCGCCCGTGCCAGCCTCAGCCGGGCCTTCATGCCGGCCGACAGGCCGGCGACGACCGTGTCGATCCGCGACTCCAGATCCACCGTCGCCAGGACCTCGGGAATCCGGGTCGCCATCAGCCGCGGTGACATGCCCTGCAACCGGCCGTGCATGTGCAGGTTCTCCCGGGCGGTGGCCCGCATGAGCAGGCTCCGGTCGTCCGCGGGCATCCAGCCGACGACCTGGCGGATCTGCTCCGAGTCTCGCTCGACATCGAGCCCGAGGAGGGTGCCCGTGCCGCTGGTCGCCGTGGTCAGACCGACGATTATCCGGAACAGGGTGGTCTTACCGGCGCCGTTCGGGCCGACGATCGCGCAGATCTCGCCGGCGCGAACGGTCAGGTCGATGCCGTCGAGCGCGATGACGTCCGACGCGATGTGCGTCCGCGCCAGGACCCGCATCCACCGCGGCGTCGGCTCGTACACCTTGCTCAGGCCGGACAGGACGAGGACCTCCTCGGCCTCGGCGGGTGAGTGCGCGCCGAGGCGTTGTGCCCGACCGAGGCCGTCCTCCGGGGTAGGTGTTTCCGATCGCCCGGCCGACGGGAGATCGGCCACGCCGACGTCAACCGTTCGCTCCGAAATCGCCGACATGCCGTCAACCGCCCCTTCGCCCTCGTGGTTCTGCTTGTCCGCCGCGCCGGTCAGACTCGGATGCCCCGCCAACGCCACCAGCCCCACCGCACCCGGCGATCCACCCGGTCCGCCAGCCGCCGCAGCCAGGGTGGGCGCTCAGGCCGTCGTCCGCGGCGTACATTGCGTTCGTAGCGCCGCCAGAGCCGCGACCCCCGCGCCTCGGCGTCGATGCTCTCCGCCAGGGCCGCCAACCGCTCGGGCAACTCGTCGCCGCTGTCATTGAACTCGTAGGCACGGCACGCGAGGGACAATGCCGTCTGGGCGAGCGCCGTGCGGGCCGCGGTGTGCAGGTGACGCACCGGCTCGACCCGGTCGCCCTCCTCGGCGAAGAGGATCTCGAAGACGGTGTGTCGCTCGGTGATGTCTCGGATCATGCCGCCGTACTCCTGGACGTGCATGTTGGCCCCGTGTACGCGGTAGAAAGCCTGGTCGACCCCGTTGACCCGGCCGACGTGGGCGCGGGCGGCGGCGCGTAGCCAGAGCAGGAAATCCGCGGCGTGCGGCACCCGCGAGTCGTATCCCTTGAGGTCGTGCATGACACTCGCCCGCATCACCACCTCGGGCGTCGACACCGGGTTGGTGGCCCGCCCGCAGTTCTCCCTCAGCCACTGCTCGCCGGTCCAGATCGTCCACGAGGTCGCCCGGGTCCGCGGGGTGGGCGTGCGGTCGTTGAACGCCGCGGAGAACCCGTAGACGAACCCGACCTCCGGATGCGCCTCCAACAACGCTGTGGCCCGCGCCAACGAACCGGGCGTCAACAGGTCGTCCGCGGAGAGCAGGACCAGATAGTCGCCGGTCGCCTTCGCCAGGCCCTCGTTGTACGTGGCGAGATGACCCTGGTTGACCACGTGCTCGATCACCTGGACCCGCGGATCCACGGCGATCGTGCGGGCCACCTCGACGCTGCCGTCGGGTGAGGCGTCGTCGACGATCAGGACATCGACGTCCACGCCCTCCTGCGTCAGAATGCTCTGCACGCAGGCCGGGAGATAACGGCCGTAGTTGTAACAGGGAACCACGACGGAAACGGTCGGTCGCCGCCGCAACGGGCGTGGCCGTTCCCGCGTCACCACGCGGTGACGCTCACGTCGGCGAGGCTCACCAGGACTCCCTCAATCGCCTGTCTACAGAGATCCGCGCAAGCAGGGCCGCGCCGCTCCTCAAGGTGCCGTACGTCTGCGCTGACGCACAACCTCCGACTGCGTGGAGCTGCTGTCCGGTAATTGACTGCGTCACGTGTGCGGGCGGAATACGACGTCCACCCAGAAGTTGTGCGAAGCGGCAGAATCGGGGAAGCCGCCGCCGTAGCGGAAGCCCGCTCCACCTGCCGGTATGTGCAGTGGTCCCCGATCAATCCCCTGGCCCGAGAAGGCGTTCAGATTGACCGCGTACTGCCCGACCGAGGTCCAGTAGGAGACGACATACGTGGTCCCCGCCGAAATGTTGACGGGTTGTGAAAATGTGGCGACCTGCCAGCCGGATCCGGTCTCGTTCGTGAACGACGCCGTCGCCAACAGGTCTCCGCCGGAGGTCCACAGCGTGCCGGTGTGCAGCCCGTTGTTGTCCGGCCCCTTGAAGAATCGCACCCCCGTCACCGAACCGCCGACGTCCGCGGTGAACCGCGCGCCGACCTCGATCGAGTTCGGGTCGCTCCAGCTCGGATGCTGCGGTGTGTCGGTGTCGCTGAACAGGCTGACCGGCGGACCCAGCGGTGGAGTCGGGCTGGGGCTGGACGTCGGCGTTGGTGTCGGTGTCGGGTCCGGGCCGGGCGCCGAGTCCGGCACGAAGAGCGGGTCGACCCAGTAGTTGCTGGACTGGTACGAGCTCTGCGGGAACGCGTGCCTGCCGTAGTTGTAGACGCCGTTGGCCGTGGTCGGCGGCGCACTGAGCGGTCCGTTGGTCCAGAGCGTCGAGAAGAAGTTCGACGTCGACGCGTAGTGGCCGTTGGGTGCGAAGTAAGACGCGACGTACGTGGTACCGGCGGCGACCGTGATCGGGCTGTCGAACCGCACGCTCTGCCAGCCCGAGCCCGACTCACCGGAGAACGTGGCACGGGCCAGCAGCGTGCCGGAGGCCGTCCAGAGGCTGCCGGTGTGCGTACCGCTGTTGCCCGGGCCCTGGTAGAAGCGCACCCCGACGACCCGTCCGTTTGTCGACGGGACGAACTTCACGCCCAGCTCCACGGCGCTGGGGTCGCTGTCCGCCGCCGACTGCGGCGTCGCGTTCGGCGGGAACATCGTGTAGATGGCGGCGTACGCGTCGGTGGTGAACGACCAGACGGTGGGCTGGTCACCCGGGTTGCCCTGGTTGTCGACCACCGTCACGGTGGCGGTGTAGAGGGTCGCGGTGGCCAGGGCGGTCGACGGGGTGAAGGTCACCGTCTTGGTCGCGTCCTCGTATCCGACCGTGCCGGCGACCGGCACGCCCGCCTGGTTGCGGAGGGCGAACTGGATGGACGTCGGGTTCAACGGCTTCGAGAAGATCACGGACGGACGTACCGTGATCGGCACTGTGGTGGCGTTCGCCGACGGTGCGGTTGTCACCGGGCTCGGCGCCCCGGCCGCGCTGTCGATGAACGTCACGTCCACCCAGTAGTTGACGTCCTTGTACGTCAACGTCGGGAAGCCACTGCCGTAGGCGAAGACGCCGTTGCCCCGGGACGGAATGGAGCGGGGAGCGATCAGCGGAGCGGAGTTCACGTCCCGGCCGCTGAACGCCAGTGGGTCGGCGGCGTAACCGCCGTTGGGTGCGGTGTAGGACGCGACGTACTCCGTGCCGTGGGTGATGGGCACAGGGCTGGCGAAGGCCAGCGTCTGCCAGCCGGCGCTGGTCTCCCCGACGAACGTTCCGGTGGCCAGCCGGGTACCGGTGCTCGTCCAGAGGCTTCCGGTGTGCGTGCCCGTGTTGGCTGCGCCCTTGTAGAAGCGGACGCCGGTGACGTAGCCGTCGTTCTGCGAGGTGAATCGCACGCCCAGTTCGACCGGAGAACTGTCGTTGACCGCCGGATTGTCCGGCACCCGGGAGCCGAAGAGGGTGCTGGGACCGGCCAGTTTCAGAGTGATCGTGGACGGCGTCGCCGGCATGTTGACGCTGTCGTCGATCGCCCGGACCCGGAGCACCTGGGTGCCGGCGCCGCTGGCATGGAAACTGTACGACCAGGACGTGGTGCCCTCGGCGGCGTGCCAGGTGGCGCCGCCGTCGGTCGACACCTCGACGCCCGCCACCCGGCCACCACCGGCGTCGGCGGCGCTGCCCTGCACGGTCACCAGGGAGCCGTTGGTGACCGTCGAGCCGTTCGCCAGTGAGGTGATGGTGACCGTGGGAGCCACGGTGTCGGTGGACTCCGACACCGGCTCGAGGTCCGGCATCAGCGTCGCCGGCTGAACCCCCATGTCAGCGAAGAGGTTGACGGTGGCCTGCTGCATGCGGCTGTCGGCCGGCGAGGTGGTGCCGTCGTGGACCGGGTCCAGACCCCACGCCCACTGGACGGTCCCGGCGCCGAACACCAGAGCTCCGCTGGCGGCGCGGTACATCGTGAGGTGGTGCGTAGTGGCACCCGGGGTGACCGTGTTGCCGAAGTCGCGCAGGTATTCCGGTGTTGATCCGGTCGTGGTGGAGAGCCGGATGAGGCCGGCTGGCCGGAATCCGTTGTCCACGTCCTCGTCGGACTCGTAGCCGACCGTGTGCGGAGCGAGCGTCGCTGTCTGGCCCGACCCGATACTGTCGAGGCCGGTCTTCCGCCACAGCCGGAACTTGCCCTGGTATTCGGGCACTTGTAGCGCGAGGTCGGTGTTGTTGCTCATGTAGGCGGTGCCGGTCAGCGCGTTCTCCGGCTGTCCCGCGCCGTTGCCGGGCTGGATGAACCGCGGGTCTCGCCAGGTGCCGGTCCACTCGTTGGTCGGGTCAATGTCGGCGTTGGCCCAGGTTTCCTTGTAGCAGACCAGCGTGCGGTGCGGGGTGTTGGTGCCGTCCACGCTGGGCGCGAGCCGGGTCCGCCAGTAGACCTCGTTGCCGCTGAAGAAGGCCAGGTTGACGCCGGCATCGCGGGCCGCCTCGACGTTGGCGCGCTCCGGGCCGGACCAGTACTCGTCGTGTCCGACGGAGAGGAACACGTCGTGGTTCTTGATGAGGTCGCCACGTCGGTCGGTGTCGATGTCGGTGGTGTAGCTCACGTCGTACCCGTTGCGCTCCAGGAAGCGGATCATGGGGTACTCGTTGCTGAACAGGAAGTCACGGCCGTTGCTGCTGCCCCGGGTGGAGAACGGCCGGTTGTAGCTGACCTCGAATGCCCGGCCGTTCTGCAGCGCCTCGTAGAAGTTCCCGCCGCCGTAGGTGTTGTAGGCGTGCCAGGTGGCATCGGAGGTCTTGAAGAAGAGGCTTGAGGTGCTGCTGTCGTTGCGCACCACGAAGGTGATGTGGCTCGCGCTGCCGGTGTCGACGTCGGTGCGCTTCAACCGGGCGACGTACACGCCGGAGACGGCGTCCGGCGGGACCTGCCACGACGCGGACACCCGCCAGTTCCCACAGTCGAACATCTGGGTCTCGTGGTTGGTGATGCACTCGTCGGGTTGGTGCTGCGGCAGTGTCGCCGACGGCGTCACCGGTGTGATCCGCCGGGCGCCGGCGCCGCCGTACCAACCGAGGCGGTAGATGTCGATGGTGTACGCGCTCGACACGGTGTCGATCTTGAAGTCGATCCGCTGGCCACGGTTCACGCTGATGTCGGTGGCGAAACCCTGGATCGTCCAGTCACCGAAACCGTCGATGTCCCACTCCGAGGCCGGTTGCCCTGCCTGAGCGTTCTCGCAGACCACGGGATTCGGACTGCAACTGGCGGCGGCCGGGGTCGGGTCGGCGATCGTCGCGGCGATCGTTCCGGCGAGGACCACGCTGACGGCGACCAGAGCCGCCAAGCCGGGCCGCATCCGGCGGTGCACACCGCCTGTGGTGGCCCAACCGCCGGCCGGTGGTGGGGTGCCCGGCAGTGCCGTCCGGAGCAGTGGCTGGGTCTTCATCGCCATCGGGCACCAACCTCTCGTGACGAGACGGCACGGCGCCTGCCGGGCGGCTCAATACTGAAAAATAGAGAACCTCTCATCTCCTGCCAACGGCCGTCCACACTGGCTGTAACACCGGCCGGACGCCAATTGCCAACCGATCAGGCACGCTTGGTCGGATGGCAGACAGCTGAGGCGGATGAGCAGGTGGGCCTGCTCTCACGCCACCTGTCGTGCCGGCCTGGTTCAATCCACCGGACAAGCGGGCACGACAGGTGGGGGACCATGGGAAGCTGGGGCAGTGGCAACTTCGACAACGACACCGCCGCGGATCATCTGGGGGTCTTGACTGACCGCCTCGTCGCCGAAGTCGCCGAGGCGATGTCCGGCGACCCCGTCAGGATCGAGCCCGATGAGTACTGGGGCGTGGCCGTGCCCTGCAACCTCGAGCTGCTCCACCTCATTGCGCAACAGGACTACGTCGGGGCCAACCTGCCCGACTCGGACACCATCACCGGCTGGAAAACCACGTTCCTGGCCGTTTGGGATGGGGCCATCGACGACCTGGAGCCCACACCCGGCCACAAGGAACAGCGGCGTGCCCACCTCGTCCGAACCTTCGACCAGCTCGCCGAATTGGCCAAGTCCGAACAGGCGTAACGCTCCGAAACCCGCCCCAGGGCCTGTTTCACAAGGGCGAGCTGGGCGAAACAGGCGCTAGGGCCTGTTTCATAAGACCTGGCCGGCCTGCGGCGGGCCCGGACGACGCCCGGCGGCGTTGCGGTTTCGTC
>NZ_JBSFBM010000036.1:0-30004 GCF_053592955.1 Micromonospora sp. NPDC002411
AGCGGGTCGCCCAGGCGAACAGCCGCGTCGTCTCGTCGGGACAGGCCGCCACCCAGAGCGCGCGCATCGTCAACGAGAAGTCCCGCAGCCACGAGTAGCGGTAGTCGTAGTTGCGGTCGCCGCCGACCTGCTCAGGCAGCGAACTGGTCAGCGCCGCGGCGACCGCGCCACTGCGGGAGTACGTGAGGCCGGTCAGGACCGTCGCGCTGTGCCGGACGAGTTGGGGGTACCGCCCCTTGTAGATGTGCGTGTCGCGGAACGCCTGCCACGCCTGCGTCGTCTCGGCGAGGGCGGTCAACGGCTCCATCCGCGCCGGCGGAGAGCCGTACGCCTCACCGAACGCCACGTCCATCCCGATCACCTGACCGGCGGAGATCTCGAACTCGTGGCTGACCCGGTCGACGTCCGCCCGCAGGTCCAGGTCGTCGGCGCGCAACACCAGCACCACCGGGCCCGCGCCGGCCAGCACACTGCCGTCGGGCTGCTCGTGCAGGTACGGCGTGAGCAGGCCGTACTCGGGTCGGGGCACGAAGTCGAGCGCCATCCGCACCCGCCCGGACAGCCCCTGCACCACTCGGATCAGTACGGCCGGCGAGTTCTTGCCCAGCTCGTGGGCACGGGCCCCGACCTCGGCGGCGAGGGCGTCGGTGACCGCCACACTGCCCTGCGGCGTGTGATGCACCGTCCGGAGCACCAGGGAGTCCGGCAGGTACGCCCGCTCCATCCGATACCCCGGTCCGCCGACGCCCACCGGCGTCAGTGTGAAATGCCCGGCGCCCGGGTCGAGCAGCCGCCCGAACACGGAGGCTCCGTCGAACCGGTGCGGGCACCACCAGTCGACCGACCCGTCCTTGCCGACCAGGGCACCCGATCGAGAGTCCGAGAGGAATGCGTAGTCGGAGATCGCCGGCTGCTGCTCCACCCGCCGCGGGTACCCGCATCGGACCGGATCAGGCAGCCGGCGGCTGGATCACTCGGTGGGTGGCTCGTCCTCGCCTGCCGCCTCCGCCGCGTCGGCCTCCTCCTTGGTGCGGTGCACGGCCTGGTCGGCGTGCTCCGGCGGGCCGTAGACGGTGTACAGCACCAGCGGGTTGGGCCCGGTGTTGACGAAGTTGTGCTTGGTGCCGGACGGCACCACGACCAGGTCGCCCGCGGCGACCTTCTTCTTCTCACCGGCGACCTGGGCCTCGCCGACGCCGCTGACGAACGTCAGGATCTGGTCGATGCCCTCGTGGACCTCCTCGCCGATCTCACCACCGGCGGGAATGGTCATGATGACCAACTGGGTGTGCTCACCGGTCCACAGCACCCGCCGGAAATCCGGGCTCTTCTCGGCGACGGTCGCGATCGTGAAATGCTCCATGCCCCGCTCATACCCCGTTCGGCAGCGCGCCACGCCGGGACTCGCAGATGGTGGAATTCCCCACGTTCGGCGGGTTTGGATCCGCACTGACCGGGGATCGACAACCCGACCGGCACGAACGGCCGGTCGAGCCAGGTCCCCGCCGGCGTACCGCCGAACGGCTGCGGTGGTGGGAGACGGCCAGAGCGCGGCGACGTTGCGACCACGGTCCAACGGCGCCGCGCGCTCGTTCCCCCCACCCCACGTCGATCATGGGGTACCGGGGGTCGGGTCAGCGGTGCAGCCAGGTGAGCAGGTCGGGCGGGGCCAGTGCCGCCACACGCTTCTCGTAGCCGGCCTGCGCGTTGGCGTCCAACAGATCGCGGCCCTGGCCTGAGCCGCCCTGACGGAAAAAGGCCCGGCGGTCGCGCAGCACACCGAGCGTGTCCGGAGCGAGCCGGTCGGCGCGCTCCCGCATCCGACCGAAGGTCGCCGCCTCCACCAGCTCCGGCCCCGGACTCGGAAGCTCCCACCGGTCGGCGAGCCGGCGCATCTCACCGCCCAGGTCGGCCAACAGGTCGTCGTAGTGCACCAGCTCGACGTTGGGCTCGTGTCGGCGCGCCCAGGCGTCGGTCAGGTGCAACATCACCCCGGGCAGCGAATCCAGCTCGGCGCGCGGGTCCACCTCCTGGTCGACCCAGCTGCGCAGCCACTGCTCCACCGGCACGCGCTCCCGGGTCGGCCCGGAAGGGGCCGGCTGGCCGGTCAGCTCCGCGAGGCGCGCCCGGTCCAGGTTGCCCGCCTGGTGGTAGAGGGAAACCGCCATGTCCAGCGGGTGCCGGGCCACCACCACGTAGTGCGCCCGGGGGTCGAGAGGCACCCCGTCCAGCGGGGTGTGTGTCTTGATGAACCGCCGGTGCGGCTGCGCGGCCAGCCTGTCGAACACCACGTCACGGGGTTCGGCAAGCCAGTCCAGCCAGGGCGACAGCACATTCAGCGGCGCCGGCAGCTCAGGAGTGCCCAGCACCAGCAGCGCGCAGATCATCTGCATCCAGGTGGTGCCGCTCTTGGACCGGGTGCTGATCACGATGTCGCCGTCGCGGAACGGGAATCCGGCCCACCGGCCGCTGTCCTCGTCGTCGGAGCGGTATCGGTGCGCTGGCTCAGGCATCGGAGGAGCGTAGTCGCCGAAGCGACAGTCGAGCAGCCGAATTCCGACTCCATGAGCTGTGACATATGCGCATGCCTGGCTAGATTGAAGTATGGTGCCCGCCCCCGGGAGCCGGGCGGCGGAACCGGTTTACCGACCCATCCTCGCCTGCCGGCGCGGTGAGCTGGATGCCCTCAGCCACCTCGACGAAACGGCCACCGCACGTGTCGCCCCGATCCTGGAGATCGGCACCGTCGACAGAACCACAGTGGACGTTCTGCGCCGACTACCACCCGGGCTCCTGCCGGCCGTCGACGTCAGCGCCCTCCCCGACAGCCGCGCAGCGGAGCTGAGCCGCTGGGGCGTACCACTGGTGCCGGTCATCGGTCTCGCGGAGAGCGACCATCGGCTGGTCGCGCACGGCGCGGCGGCACGGGCGTGCGGCCGGCGGGCGCTGATCCGCCTGCGGGCCGGACAGGACCGGGCCGGGCCAAACGAGAGCACCGCCGCCGCCGAACGGGTCTGGCGGTCCACCGACCTCGTTCCGGAGGAGTGCGACCTGCTGGTGGACGCCGGGGACGTGTGCTGCCCGGCGGATGTGCGGGCGGCCGAACCGCGGGTGCGCCGCCTGCTCGAATGGGCGCGCCGGCACGCCTGGCGCTCGGTGACCGTGGCAGCGGGTGGAATGCCGTCGACGTTGTCCCGGCTGCCCACCGACGAGCCGATCCGGTTGGACCGCTGGGACTGGCAGCTCTGGCAACGGCTGGCCGACACCGGGGTCGACTACGGCGACTACGGAGTCCACCCGGCCGTGTCCGGCAGCGGTGATCCTGGTGACCGGCTGCCGACGGTGCGGTACACCGACGACGGCAGCTGGTGGATCTACCGCTGGGCGCGGCGAGGTGGCCGGGGCGACGAGCGGTTCGCCGACCTGTGCCGCACGCTGGTGTCGTCGCCGCACTGGCCGAGCACCGGCGCGGCGTTCTCCTGGGGTGACCACGAGCTGCTCCGCCGGGCCCGCCGGGGCGCCGGTGCCGGTTCGGCCGCCAACTGGGCGGCCTGGAGCACCTCACACCACCTGGCGTACGTGCTCGCCACGCTGTTGCGCCCGGACGGCGACACCGCGCCGAGGTGGAATCCCCGGCCCGATCCGCCACAGCGCGGACGCTCGCTGCGGTGAGACGGGTGACTACTGCTTCTCGGTGAAGCCGAACTGGATGATGCCCTCGTCGTCGACGGTGGCGTCCACCGAGGCGTCGCCGAGCAGTTCGGCGGCGTCCTCGTCGAGGAAGATGCGGGCGCCCTGGTTGTCGACCACCCGATCGCCCTGCGCCGGCTCGGGCACCAACTCCACCGAGAGCGAGCCGGCCTCGGTGTCGGCGGCGATACGCACTCCGCCGCCCTCGGCGACGTCCTGCTGGTTGGCGAGGTCACGGATGACGAGCACGGCATTGTCGGTCATGGTGAGCATGAGTGGAACTCCTCGTGGAATCTCGGCTCCCGCTCGAAACCCTCGCAGACCGGCTGATCGGTCCGCGTACGAGCGCATCTGGGAGGCGACAGAAGGGGCGAACGGTCATCGCCGTCGCATCGAATCGGGGCAGCTGAGGGCCCCGCCACCTCCACCGTGCCCGCCGACCGGCGATCCGTCAAATAGAGCCAGGTCAGTCGAGAGCGGGGGCCGGGGCCAGCCAGGCGCGAATCTCGTTGACCGCCGCGCGGCCGGCCCGGTTGGCGCCGATCGTGCTGGCCGAGGGGCCGTAACCGACCAGGTGAATCCGCTCGTCGGCGACCACCCGGGTGCCGTCCATCGTGATACCGCCGCCCGGCGCGCGCAGCCCCAGCGGGGCGAGGTGGTCGATGGCGGCGCGGAAACCGGTGCACCAGAGGATCACGTCCGCCGGTACGAACCGCCCGTCCGCCCAGGCCACCCCGTCGGGTGTGATCCGGTCGAACACGGGTAGCCGGTCCAGGACGCCCCGCTCACGCAGCCGGCGTACCTCCGGCGTGACCGGCAGCCCCGTCACGCCCACCACGCTGCCCGGTGGGCGACCTTCGCGTACCGCCTCGTCCACCCGGGCCACCGCGGCGCGGCCCAGTTCCGGGCCGAACTCCTCGTCGCGGAACTCCGGCGGTCGGCGGGTCACCCAGGTGGTGGCCGCCGCGACTGTGGAAACCTCCCCGAGTAACTGCACGGCGGAGGTGCCCCCACCGACGACCACCACCCGCAGGCCGGTGAACTCGGCCGGCCCCCGGTAGTCGGCGGTGTGCAGTTGCCGGCCCCGGAACGATGCCCGGCCCGGGTAGTGCGGCCAGAACGGCCTGGTCCAGGTGCCGGTCGCGTTGATCAGAGCCCGGGCGACCCACCGGCCCTGGTCGGTGTGCACGTCCAGCCGCCCGTCCGGGCGGGAACCCACCGCACGGACCCGCACCGGACGTCGTACCGGCAGCTCGAATGTCCTCTCGTACGCGGCGAAGTAGGCGCGCACCTGCTCGGCCGCCGGACGGTGGGGCTGCACTGGCGGAAGGGGCAGCCCGGGCAGGTCGTGGAAGCCGTGCACCCGGTCGAAGACGAGCGTCGGCCAGCGGTGCTGCCAGGCCCCGCCCGGTCCGTCGTCGCCGTCGAGGATGACGAAGCCGCTGCCGGGCAGGAAGCCGGTCCGGCGCAGGTGGTAGCCGGCGCTCAAGCCTGCCTGACCGGCGCCGATCACCACGACGTCCGCTGAGTGGGTGTCCACATGGTGTGCAACACCGTGGTCGGCACCGCTGTGCCCGCGTTGGGCCGTCGCGCCGATCACAGGTTTTCGGCAATGACCTCCTGACCTGCGCCTACGCTGAGTGGATGAGCGACTTCCGTCGGTATGCGGCCGAGTTCCTCGGCACTCTGCTGCTCGTCTTCTTCGGAGTGGGCAGCGCCGTCGCCGCACGGGTTCAGGGCGGCGTGGTGGTGGTCGCGCTGGCCTTCGGTTTCGTGATGGTCGCTCTCGTCTACACGATCGGCCCGCTCTCCGGAAGTCACGTCAACCCGGCGGTGACACTCGGTGTGCTGCTCTCCGGAAAGATCTCGGTGCTCGGCGCGGTGGCGTACTGGATCGCCCAGTTCGTCGGCGCGACCGTGGCGGCCTTCGTGCTCTGGGCGCTGACCCGCTGGGGCGATGTCGCGGACCAGACCGGGGCACTGGGCACGAACGGTTACGGCGCCCACATCAACCGGGGCGGCGCGGCGGTGCTGGAGGTCGTGCTGACCTTCCTGTTCGTCCTCGTCGTCCTGGTGGTGACCAGTCGGAGCGAGAACCCGGGGACCGCCGGGCTGGCCATCGGGTTGGCCCTCGCAGCGACCCAGCTGGTGGGCGTGACGCTGACCGGCGCGGCGGTCAACCCGGCTCGCGCGTTCGGCCCAGCGGTCTTCGAGGGCGGCGTGGCCCTGCGGCAGCTTTGGGTGTTCATCGTCTTCCCGCTGCTCGGCGGGGCTCTGGCCGCCCTGGTCGCACCGATGGTGATGGGGGCGCAGCGGCACTACTGGGGCGGACACGAGAAGTCGGTCGGACGACCGACGTAGCCCAATTGGCAGTAACTTTCGCGTGGCGCTCTTCTCCGGCGATTATCTTCGTGGCAGCATCAGCGCATGCATCGCCGTCATTTTGTCCGGGCCCTCGCGCTGCTCACGTTGGCCGCCACCGCGGCCACCACCGGCGCGTCGGGTGCCACGGCCGAGTCGCCCACCCCCGCGACGACCCGACTGCACGACACCATCGACACGGTCCTCGCCGACGCCCGCCTCGGCGGGGCGCAGGCGTCGGTGGTCGTGGTCGACACCAGCACGGGGCAGACGCTCTACGACCGCAACGGCGACCGCCGGCTGATCCCGGCCTCCAACACCAAGCTGATGACCTCGACGGCGGCCCTCGGGCTGCTCGGGTCGGGGCACCGCTTCACCACCGACGTGCACACCAGCGGCAAACGCCGCGCCGGCCTGCTCACCGGCAACCTCTACCTGCGCGGTGGCGGTGATCCGACCATGCTCGCCGCCGACTACGACGCGCTCGCCGCCCAGGTCGCCGCCGACGGGGTACGGGTGGTCACCGGCAACCTGGTCGCCGACGACACCCGCTACGACCACACCCGCCTCGGCCCTGACTGGACCTGGGACGACGAGCCCTACTACTACGCCGCGCAGGTCTCCGCGCTGACCGTCGCCCCGGACACCGACTACGACGCCGGGACGGTGATCGTGCAGGCCGCACCCGCCGGCCGGGCCGGTGCCCCGCCGGTGGTCAGCACCACCCCGCCGACCGGATACGTTCGCGTCGACAACCGGGCCGTGACGGTCGCCGAGGGCGAAACCTCGATCTCCATCGAGCGCGAACACGGCGGTAACACAGTGGTGGTGACCGGCCAGATCGCCGTCGGAGACGAGCCCGCCAGTGACTGGGTGACCGTCTGGGAACCCACCGGCTACGCGGCCGACGTGTTCCGGGCGGCGTTGCACAGGCACGGCGTCCGGGTGATCGGCCGGACCGTGCTGGGCCAGGCCACCCCGGAGACCGCCCACCCGGTGGCCCGGCACGACTCGATGAGCCTCGGCGAGCTGATGACACCGTTCCTCAAGCTCTCCAACAACGGGCACGCCGAGGTGTTGACCAAGGAAATCGGCCGGGTGCTGAGCGGTTCGGGCACCTGGACCGCCGGCATGACCGCGATCAGCGAGTACGTCGCCGACACCGGGATGGACACCGGGCGACTACGCCAACGCGACGGCTCCGGGCTGTCCCGGCGCAACCTGGTCCCGGCGGCGGAGTTCGTGGACCTGCTGAACGCCGTACGCGCCGAACCGTGGTTCGAGACCTGGTACGCGGCCCTGCCGATCGCCGGGCAACCCGAGCGGTTCGTCGGCGGCACTCTCCGGAGCCGGATGGCCGGCACCCCCGCGGCGGGCAACGTACACGCGAAGACCGGCAGCCTGACCGGTGTCTCCGGACTCTCCGGCTACGTCACCAGCGCCGACGGCCGGCTGCTGGCGTTCGCCATCCTGCTGAACAACTACCTGACGGCGTCGGTCAAGCCGTTGGAGGACCAGATCGCTGTGGCACTGGCCGGTTTCCGCGCGGACGGTACGAGCACCGCCCGGATGGCACCGCCGGCGGTGCCGGAGACTCCGCGGACCCCGGAGGGCGTCGAGTGCTCCTGGGTCAAACCGATCACCTGTTGAGTGGGCGGCCGGGAGGCGCGGGCTGGCGCCTCCCGGCCGGCCGCGCGCTCAGGCCGGACGCTTCGGTGGGGGGACCACCGCCGTCGGGTCACCGCGCTCGATGAGGGCGGCGATCTCGGCGGCCCGCAGCCCGCGCAGTGCCAGCACCCGGGTGCCCCAACGGTGCAGGCGACACGGGTGCGGGCTGGCATCGTTGCGGCAGACCACTCCCCCGGACCACCGCCGGGGGGCGTGCACCACCACCGCCCGTACCGCGAACTGGGTGTCCTCGCCCGTCACGTACGGCGGCAGGGGGATGTCGCGGAGCACCTCCCCGGACGCTTCAGCGGCACCGGACGAAGCGGCGCGATGGACGCGGTGGGCGGTACTACTCATCTCCGCTGCCTCCACACTGGATGGTCGGATGGGGACAGCAGAAAGCTACGACCTCCTCGACCGTCGGCGACGGACAAACTGTCCCGCTGTGTGGTTGGTCGGTCAGCGCACCGCCACGGCCTGGAGGCCGACGTTGCCGCAGTGCGGCGTGAAGACCTTCTCGACTTTCCAGGTCAGCAGCAGTCGGGCGCCCTTCGGCACCGTGAACTTGATGGTGAACTGAGCGCTCTGACTCGTGTACGGGTCCTCCAGCACCGCGCTGCTGGCGGGCCCGCCGGTGGACAGTCGAGCCTCCAGGCGCCCCCGGGCCATCCAGATGCCGCCGTAGAGGTGGACCGTGCGCGACTCGCCGCTGCCGGCGACGGCGAGGGAGAACCCGTTTCCGGCGCCGCAGGTGTAGACACCCTCTGAACTGTCCCGCGCGGACCGCTGCGACGAGCCGTCGGACCACCGGACGTGCTCCTGGTTGCCGTCCCAGGCGACGCGGGTGCCGGCGCCACCCTCGTCGGCGATCTCCCCGGAACCCGCCCGCTTGCGGACCGTCGAGTTGCCCCCGCGCTGCCCCCAGTGCATCCAGTCCCGGGCACCCACGGCGGTCAGGTTGACCTCGGCGGGCATCTCCCCCCGGGTCACCGACAACTCTGGCGACTGCTGTGACGGTGGCGGCGGGGCCGGCGCGGTCGTGGACGGTGTCGGGTCGGGCGAGGGCGGGCGCTGGCGCGGACGCAGGCCGGGCTCCGCCGGGCCCGCGTCACCGGTGCGCCCGTCGGTGGCCGGGAAGCCGGGAGAACGGGCGACGACCCCGGTGACGCCGCCGGAGCGGCCCGCCTGGTCGTCGTCGGGCGCCGGTTCCGACCGGAAGCTCAGGTACGAGATCAACGCCGCCAGGCAGGCGAGGACGACGACCCCCTCCACTGCCCAACGCCGGCGCTGCCGGGCACGGGCGACCCGGCGCAGCGCGGCGCGGGTCTGACCGGAGGTGACGGCACCCGAGCGATGCTTCGCCGATGCGTCCTCGGCACCCGAATCAGTCCGCGTGCGGTCTTCGTCCGCCACCGACCCCTCCAACTCCACCACCCGGCCGCCGCCGACCGCAGCGGATCACACCGTCCACTGTGGGCCGTTTCGCGTTCGTACCGGTGTGGACGACACGCTAGATCCGGACTGCCGGACGTGTCCAGCCCGCAGCCGGACGATGCCCGGCGTCCCGCCCGCGTGGACGGGTACTTCGGCAGGCCACGAACGCCGCTCGGGTCAGCCGATCCGAAAACCGAGCAACTGCGCGATGACCACGGCCTGCCCGACGTCGACGATCGCGCCGGCCCGCTCGACGACCGTTGGGTCGAGCGCGGTGAGGTCGCTGCCCCGCAGGTCGGCGCCACCGAGCCGTACGTTGAGCAGTTGGGCGCCGGACAGGTCGACGCCGGTGACGGTGGCGCCGGTCATATTGGCCCGGGTCAGGTCCACCTCACGCATCCGCACCCCGGTCAGCCGAACGCCCCGCAGGTCGGCGCCGGGCAGCGCGACGAAGGACCAGTCACCGCCGTCGACAGTCAACGGGCGCAGGTCGCAGTCGACGAAGGTGCTGCCGACCAGCTTGCAGCCGGTGAACTCGGCCTCGAAGAAATTGCACCGGCGGAAGACGCACCGGGTGAAGGCCGAGTCGACATGCCGGGACGCGTTGAACCGGACGTTGCCGAACGTGCACCCGGTGAAGACCGCTCCCCGACTCACCGCCTCGGTCAGGTCCACGTCGAAGAACTCACAACTGACGAAGTGCCGGTCGGTCAGCTCCTCGCCGTACCAGTCCTCGTTGCGGAAGGTCACGTCCTCGGTCAGCTCCGGCATTCGGCCAGGTTAGTGGTCAGCGGCGACAGCCGAGCCGAGGCGACCCCCTTCCAGCGCCGGCATACCGCCGAGTAGGTTCGGCGGCGTGAGTGTGGCGCGGAGCAAGGACCCGGATCAGATCGGTTTCGACCCGGCGCGGTTGGCGCGGATCGACGAGCACTTCGGCCGGTACGTGGACGACGGCCGCCTGGCCGGTTGGCAGGTGGTGGTCACCCGCCGCGGCGAGGTGGCGCACTCCTCGACGTACGGACTGCGGGACCGGGAGTCGGGCGCGCCGGTCGAGGCGGACACGCTCTGGCGGATCTACTCGATGACCAAGCCGGTCACCTCGGTCGCGGCGATGATGCTCTGGGAGGAGGGCCGGTTCGAGCTGACCGACGAGATCAGCCACTGGCTGCCGGAGTTCGCCGATCTGCGGGTCTACTCCAAGGGGTCGGCGCTCAAGCCGTACACAGTGCCGGCGGTCGAACCGATCCGGGTCTGGCACCTACTCACCCACACGGCCGGCCTGACGTACGGCTTCATGCAGACCTCGGTGGTCGACGGCCTGTACCGGGCCGCCGGTTACGACCTGTACCCGCCGGCGGACGTCGACCTGGCCACCGCCTGCGCGGTCTTCGGCGAACTGCCACTGCTGTTCCAACCCGGCTCCGCCTGGGGTTACTCGGTCGCCACCGACGTGCTCGGTCGGCTCGTCGAGGTGATCTCCGGCCAGAGCCTGGACGCGTTCTTCGCCGACCGGATCTTCGGCCCGCTGGGCATGACCGACACCCGTTGGTGGGTGGACGGCGACGAGGCCGACAGGTTGGCCGCCCTCTACGTACCGGAGCCGCGTAGCGGAAAGGCCGTCCGTTACGACAGCCTCGGCGCACTCGCGTTCCGCAAGCCCGCCCTGCTGTCCGGTGGCGGCGGTCTGATCTCCAGCGCGGCCGACTACCACCGCTTCACCCAACTGTTGCTGCGCGGCGGCGAACTGGACGGCGTCCGGCTGCTCGGGCCCCGCACGGTGCGGTTCATGACCCGCAACCACCTGCCCGGGGGTCAGGACCTGGGCACCCTGTCCACCGGCGGCTTCGCCGAGACGACGCTGGACGGGATCGGCTTCGGTCTCGGCTTCGCGGTCGTCGACGACCCGGTCCCCAGCCGGGTGCCGAGCAGCGTCGGCGAGTACTACTGGGGTGGGGTGGCCAGCACCGCGTTCTGGGTCGACCCGGCCGAGGAGATCACCGCGTTGCTGTTCACCCAACTGATGCCGTCGAGCACCTACCCGCTCCGCTCCCAGCTGCGCCAGCTCGTCTACGCCGCTCTGCTCGACTGAGGGGTGTGGGGTCCACCGAACGAAGGGTCAGTCGGCGAGGCGGGCGGGGAAGCCGCCGGTGGCGATCGGGCCCCACGCGTCGATGGTGACCCGGATCAGCGACTTGCCCTGGCGCACCATCGCCCCCCGGTAGTCGTCCCAGTCCGGGTGCTCACCGGAGATGCTGCGGAAGTAGTCGACCAGCGGCTCCAGCGCGTCCGGCAGGTCGAGCACCTCGGCGGTGCCGTCGATCTGCACCCAGGGGCCGTTCCAGTCGTCGCTGAGCACGCACGCCGACACCCGGGGGTCCCGGCGAATGTTGGTCACCTTGGCCCGCTCCGGATAGGTCGAGACGACCAGCCGGCCCTGCCCGTCGATGCCGGCGGAGACCGGGGAGGACTGCGGTCGCCCGTCGGCCCGGGTGGTCATCAGCACGACGCGGTGTCGTGGCCGGAGGAAGTCGAGCAGGTCGTCCCGGTCGACCCGGGTGTTCCGTGCGATGCTGCGCGCCATTCGTCGTTCCTACCAGGGCACGCCTGCGGGGGCGGCGGCGGGTCAGCGCGGTCGGGCCGTGGAGCGGTGCACCGCCTGGGCGGGCACCCGGGGGCGGCCGGACGGGCGCCACGCTCGGCCGTTGGCGTAGATCACCCGGAAGCCGAGGTACGACGCGAGGGGCGCCCAGTGGGCCGAGCCCATTCGCAGCTCGGCGGCATTGTGTCGCTGGCCGTTGGCGAGCACGTCGAGGAGGACGGTTTCGAAGGCCGCCGATTCGACCCAGTCGACTTCGCGGGTGAAACCGCAGATCAGAGCAGCTCCGGTGACCTCCAGGAACTCGCGCAGCACGGCGTCGGAGGCCCGCAGGACCGAGCAGCTGCCGAAATAGAGACGTCGCCCCTCGGCGCGGCCGGCCATCAGGTCGGCCACCTCGTTCAGCTCCACCGACTGCCAGTCGGTGAGGCAGAGTCGGCTCGGCTCGCCGTGCATGGCGAAGAAGCCCACCCGGTGGTCGGCGTACTGCTTGAGCAGCCAGCGGTCCAGGAAGTAGAACAGCTCGTCGCGGGTGGCCGCGTCCTTGTGGATGAAGCGGATCTTGCCCAGCCGCTCCAGCAGCTCCAGGGTGGGCAGCACGGAGCCCCGCTCGTTGAGGTCGCGGTGCCATTGACCCTCGACACAGAAGACGCCACCGCGTGCCACGTGCACCTCCGCCAGTCCGCCGCCCGGGGCTGACGTTACCGGCCGCCGCCGGCCAGGGAACATCACCCTCGGTGTCGCTGATTGCGACGTTCGGTGTGGTTGACCGGAACAGGGCTGATCGGCAGCAATTGGCTGTTTCGCAAATCAGTCGAATTCCCAGCCAATACCCAGGAGCGACGGTTTGTGAGGACGATTCTCGTTAATCGCCTCCAACCGCCTCGATCAGTGTCAGGGTGGAAATCGCGGGACTTCTTGGTCGATGTCCCGTGGCCACCCCAATCGCTCTCCTATCGGGAGGACTTCTGTGCGCGTAAACACCTTGAAGCGTGCTGCCATCGCATTCGCCCTGGCACTGCCCGGGGCAGCGATCGCCGCGGTGGTCGCCGCGCCGGCGGCGCATGCGGACGGCTGCTACACGTGGAACCGCACCCTGACCCAGGGACGCTCCGGCGACGACGTCCGCCAATTGCAGATCCGGGTCGCCGGGTGGGCCGGCAACCGGGACATCGTGGAGAACGACGGCCGCTACGGACCGAAGACCGCCGCCGCGGTCAAGCGGTTCCAGCAGGCGTACGGGTTGCGCGCCGACGGCATCGCCGGCCCGCAGACCTACGCCAAGCTGTACCAACTCCAGGACAACGACTGCACACCCGCGCACTTCAGCTACGGCGAGCTGGACAACGGCTGCGGTGGCAGCGGGTGGAGCGGCGGCCCGCTGTCGGCGGCCCAGACCAAGCAGAACGCGTTGCGCACCATGTGGAAGCTGGAGGCGCTGCGCAAGAGCCTCGGCGACAAGCCGCTGAACGTGTCCAGCGGTTTCCGCAGTCGCGCCTGCAACAACCAGGTCGGCGGCGCGTCGGACAGCCAACACCTCTACGGCAACGCGGCCGACGTCACCTCACGCACGTCGTCCCTGTGCCAGGTCGCCCGTGCCGCCCGTAACAACGGGTTCAGCGGAATCTACGGCCCGGGCTACCCGGACCACGACGACCACGTGCACGTCGACTCGCGTCGGGAGAACAACAGCGACAGCAGCTCGAACACGACGAGCTGGTCGGCGCCGGACTGCGGCATCGGAGCCGGCAACGACTGAGCCCACTGTCGGAGCGACGTCGGCCCGACGCGGAGAGGGAAATCTCCGCGTCGGGCCGACGTCGTGTCGGCCCCGGGTCTGCGGGCGGAGGGGTAGCGCGCTCAGCTCGCCCGGGGCCAGCGCGGCGCGGTGACGGGGGCAGTCACCGGCCGGCCAGCAGCGGTGGGTCGTACACCCGGTGGCACGGCCCGCGCGGCCTGCTGCCGCGCCGGCAACCCGCCGGTACGCCCGGCCGGGGCCGGGTATCCGGTGGTCGCCGGCCGGGCCCCGGCGGTACGCGCCGGGGACGGCCCGGTCGCCGTGAACGGGAAGGGTACGTGCACGAACGGGTTGCCGTGCCGGATCAACGCCTCGATCTGCCGTTCGTTGAGCCCGTGCGCCTCCAACACGCGCCGCCCCCAGCGGTGCAGGCGGCACGGGTAGGAGGCACCGTCGTTGCGGCACAGCGGCCCGGTGGGCCACTCCTCGGCGGTGTGCACGACCACCGCCCGGACCGCGAGCCGAACATCCTCCGGGGTCAGTGGTGCCGGCATTGGCACCTCACCCAGTACCTGGTCGATGGGATCCGTCGACTGCTCACCAACTCGCACGGCAGGCCTCCCGCAGCTCGGCAGCGGTACGGCGGACTCACCGCACCGACATCCTCGGCCATTGGTACGGGAGACGTCGGACGAAAGTTCATTCCGGTACCGAATCGGATTCCTTGATGTCGGGGCATCTCCACGGCGGGACACCGCGACTTCAACGAAGCCGAGTCGACCAACCGGCTGCGTCAGACGATGCCGGCGTCGTGGACGAGCAGGGCCACCTGGACCCGGTTGTTGAGGTCCAGCCGGGTCAACAGCCGAGAGACGTACGCCTTGACCGTCGCCACACTCATGAACAGCTCCCCGGCGATCTCCGCGTTGGTGTGACCCCGCCCCAACGCGACAGCCACCTGCCGCTCCCGCTCGCTGAGCCCGGCGAGCAACCGCACCGCCCGCTCCCTGCGCGGGTCGGGCCCGACCGCACCGGGGACAGCGGCGGTCACGTGCGCGATCAGCGTCCGGGTGACCGTCGGGGAGAGCGTCGCCTCACCGGCCGCGACCCGGCGTACGGCGTGCACGATCTCCGCCGGCGGGGTGTCCTTGAGCAGGAAGCCGGCCGCACCCGCGCGCAGCGCCCGCAGCACCTGCTCGTCGGCGTCGAACGTGGTGAGCACCAGCACCTCCGGCGGGTGTGGCTGGGCGCGCAGCGCCTCGGTGGCGGTCAGCCCGTCCACCCGCGGCATCCGGATGTCCATCAGCACCACGTCCGGGGCGTACGCGGCGACGGCTGCGGGCACCTCACCACCATCGGCCGCCTCACCGACCACTGTCAGGTCCGGCAGACCGCCGAGGATCATCGAGAGCCCGGCCCGGACCAGCGCGTCGTCGTCCACGATCAGCACGCGCACCGACGGCACGACCGACTCCGGCCCCGCCGCACCAGAAGGGGAGGGCACGGTCACCGCAGGCCGGCCGGGACGGGCACGCCGGTCACGCCGGCCACGGCAGCCACGCCGCCAACCGGAAGTCGCCGCTGTCGTCCCGACCGTAGGCGAGCCGGCCACCGGCCAGGGTGACCCGTTCGCTGATGCCGACCAGGCCGGTGCCCGCACCCGGCAGGGTGCCGCCGGCCGGTGCGCCGACCGGCCACCGGTTGCCGATCGCCACGGTCAGGCCGTCGCCCGGCCCGCCTGCCACGTCCACGGTCACCGCCGCGCCGGCCGCGTGTTTGCGGGCGTTGGTCAATCCCTCCTGCACGATCCGGTACGCGGCCCGGCCCAGCGCCGCCGGCACCTTCTCCGCCTCGGCGACGGTGTCGCTGACGTTGACCCGTACCCCGGCCGACCGCGACTCGGCGATCAGGGCCGGCAGGTCGGCGAGGGTCGGCTGGGGCGGCTCCGGGGCGTCGTCGCCGCCGTCCTCCGCCCGGAGCACCCCGATGACCTCGCGCAGGTCCTGAAGGGCGGCGTGGGCGCTGCCCCGGATAACCCCGGCGGCGCGGGCCACCTCGTCGGCCGGCGCGTCCGGGCGGAACTCCAGCGCACCGGCGTGCAGGCTGAGCAGCGAGATCCGGTGGGCCAGCACGTCGTGCATCTCCCGGGCGATCCGGGTGCGTTCGAGGTGGCGGGCCTGGGCGACCCGGAGTTGCTGCTCCGCCTCGGCCCGTTCGGCCCGCTCGCGCAGCGACACGATCAACTGCCGCCGGGCCCGGACGAACATCCCCCAGGCCAGCACGGCCAGGGTGATCACCACACCCCAGGTGACGGGTCGGCGGTCCGCAGCGCGGTGTCGGCGAGACCCTTACGGGCACCGTGCGTGGAGATGAAGTACTCCAGCACGGACAGACCCTCCCGGTAGCTGGCCTTGATCGGCCGCGGGATGATCTCGCCCTTCGGGTTGGCCACCAGACCACGGATCGCCGCGATCTGCCGGAGCTGGAGCAGGTTACCGCGGGCACCCGAGTTGATCATCTTCCACAGCGGGTTCTCCTGCGGCAGCGCGGTGTCCATCTCCTTGGCGACCTCGTTGGTCGCCTTGGTCCAGATCTCGATGAGTTCGCCGCGACGCTCCTCGGCGGTCATCAGACCACGCTGGTACTGCTTGTCGATCCGGTCGGCTTCCTTCTCGTACTTCGCCAGGATCTCCGCCTTGCGCGGCGGAGCGATGACGTCCTCCATGCCGATCGTCACGCCGGACCAGGTGGCCCAGTGGAAACCGGCCTCCTTGAGCCCGTCCAGGGTGGCGGCCAGGGCCACCTTGGGGAAGCGCTCGGCGAGGTCGTTGACGATCGCGGAGAGCTGACCCTTGCGGATCTCGTAGTTCACGAAGCGGTAGCCCTGCGGCAGCGTCTCGTTGAACAGCACCCGACCCAGGGTCGTCTCGACGGTCAGCGGGTCACCCTCGACCCAGCCCTCCGGGGCGGTCCACGCCTCGGCGCCAGCGCCGTTGTCGACACCGATAACGCCACGCAGGCGGATCCGCACCGGCGCCTGCAGGTGCAGCTCGCTGTTGTCGAAGGCCATCCGCGCCTCGGCGTCCGAGCTGAACGCCCGGCCCTCGCCCTTCTCACCGGCGGTGAGGTGGGTGAGGTGGTACAGACCGATGACCATGTCCTGGGTAGGCATGGTGACCGGCTTACCGTCGGCCGGCTTGAGGATGTTGTTCGACGACAGCATCAGGATCCGCGCCTCGGCCTGAGCCTCGGCGGACAGCGGCACGTGCACCGCCATCTGGTCACCGTCGAAGTCGGCGTTGAACGCGGTGCAGACCAGCGGGTGGATCTGGATCGCCTTGCCCTCGACCAGCTGCGGCTCGAAGGCCTGGATGCCCAGGCGGTGCAGGGTCGGTGCACGGTTGAGCAGCACCGGGTGCTCGCCGATGACCTCTTCCAGCACGTCCCACACGACCGGGCGCTGACGCTCGACCATCCGCTTGGCGGACTTGATGTTCTGTGCGTGGTTGAGGTCGACCAGCCGCTTCATCACGAACGGCTTGAACAGCTCCAGCGCCATCTGCTTGGGCAGACCGCACTGGTGCAGCTTGAGCTTCGGGCCGACCACGATGACCGAACGGCCGGAGTAGTCGACGCGCTTGCCCAGCAGGTTCTGGCGGAACCGGCCCTGCTTGCCCTTCAGCATGTCGGACAGCGACTTGAGCGGGCGGTTACCCGGGCCGGTGACCGGCCGGCCGCGACGGCCGTTGTCGAACAGCGCGTCGACGGCCTCCTGGAGCATCCGCTTCTCGTTGTTGACGATGATCTCGGGAGCACCGAGGTCGATCAGCCGCTTGAGGCGGTTGTTCCGGTTGATCACGCGGCGGTACAGGTCGTTCAGGTCGGAGGTCGCGAAGCGGCCACCGTCGAGCTGCACCATCGGGCGCAGGTCCGGCGGGATGACCGGGACGCAGTCCAGCACCATGCCGAGCGGCGAGTTGCGGGTGTTCAGGAACGCCGCGACGACCTTGAGCCGCTTGAGCGCCCGGATCTTCCGCTGGCCCTTGCCGGACCGGATGGTCTCCCGCAGGCTCTCGGCCTCGGCGTCGAGGTCCATGTTCTGGACCAACGCCTTGATCGCCTCGGCGCCCATGGAACCGGTGAAGTACTCACCGAACCGGTCGCGCAGCTCGCGGTAGAGCAGCTCGTCGGTGACCAGCTGCTTCGGCTCCAGCTTGCGGAAGGTGTCCAGCACCTCGTCCAGGCGGTCGATCTCGCGCTGGGCCCGGTCGCGGATCTGGCGCATCTCGCGCTCTCCGCCCTCCTTGACCTTGCGCCGGACGTCCGCCTTGGCACCCTCGGCCTCCAGCTCGGCCAGGTCGGCCTCGAGCTTGGCGGCCCGCTTCTCGATCTCCGAGTCGCGGCTGTTCTCGGACTGCCGCTTCTCGGCCAGGATCTCGTTCTCGATCGTCGAGAGGTCACGGTGACGCGACTCCGCGTCCACGCTCGTCACGACGTACGAGGCGAAGTAGATGATCTTCTCGAGGTCCTTGGGGGCGAGGTCCAGCAGGTAGCCCAGCCGGCTCGGAACGCCCTTGAAGTACCAGATGTGGGTCACCGGAGCGGCGAGCTCGATGTGCCCCATCCGCTCACGGCGGACCTTGGAGCGAGTCACCTCGACGCCGCAGCGCTCACAGATGATGCCCTTGAACCGGACCCGCTTGTACTTACCGCAGTAGCACTCCCAGTCCCGCTGCGGACCGAAGATCTTCTCGCAGAAGAGCCCGTCCTTTTCCGGCTTCAGGGTGCGGTAGTTGATCGTCTCAGGCTTCTTGACCTCGCCGTGCGACCACTGACGGATGTCGTCGGCGGTGGCGAGACCAATGCGCAGCTCGTCGAAGAAGTTGACGTCGAGCACTATGTCCCCTATGTCGTCGTCTGTACTGCTAATTCTCGGGTGAGGTCGGGGGCCGGCGAACCGGCCCCCGACCGCTCACCTCAGACCTCTTCGACCGAGCTCGGCTCGCGCCGGGACAGGTCGATGCCCAGCTCCTCAGCGGCCCGGAACACCTCGTCGTCGGTCTCGCGCATTTCCAGGGCCACACCGTCGCTGGACAGCACCTCAACGTTGAGGCACAGCGACTGCAGCTCCTTGAGCAGCACCTTGAACGACTCCGGGATGCCCGGCTCCGGGATGTTCTCGCCCTTGACGATGGCCTCGTAGACCTTCACCCGGCCGAGCACGTCGTCGGACTTGATCGTGAGCAGCTCCTGCAGGGCGTAGGCAGCGCCGTACGCCTGCATCGCCCAGCACTCCATCTCACCGAAACGCTGACCACCGAACTGCGCCTTACCACCCAGCGGCTGCTGCGTGATCATCGAGTACGGGCCGGTCGACCGAGCGTGGATCTTGTCGTCGACCAGGTGGTTGAGCTTCAGGATGTAGACGTAACCGACCGCGATCGGGTCCGGCAGAGGCTCGCCGGAACGACCATCGAAGAGCTGCGCCTTGCCGGTACGACCGATCAGCTGCTTGCCGTCCCGGTTGGGCAGGGTCGACTCGAGCAGACCGGAGATCTCCTCCTCGCGGGCACCGTCGAAGACCGGGGTGGCCACGTTGGTGTCGCCCTCGGACTCGTGCGCGTCGATCGAGCGGAGCTGGCGCTTCCACTCGGCGTCGTCGCCCTCGACCTTCCAACCGGTCTTGGCGACCCAACCGAGGTGGGTCTCCAGCACCTGGCCGATGTTCATCCGGCTCGGCACACCGAGCGGGTTGAGCACGATGTCAACCGGGGTGCCGTCCTCGAGGAACGGCATGTCCTCGACCGGCAGGATCTTCGAGATGACGCCCTTGTTGCCGTGCCGGCCGGCGAGCTTGTCGCCGTCCTGGATCTTGCGCTTCTGGGCGACGTAGACCCGGACCAGCTCGTTGACACCCGGCGGCAACTCGTCGCCGTCCTCGCGGGAGAACGTGCGCACACCGATGACCGTGCCGGTCTCGCCGTGCGGCACCTTCAGCGAGGTGTCCCGAACCTCACGCGCCTTCTCACCGAAGATCGCGCGGAGCAGGCGCTCCTCCGGGGTCAGCTCGGTCTCACCCTTGGGCGTGACCTTGCCGACCAGGATGTCACCGGGGACGACCTCGGCGCCGATCCGGATGATGCCGCGCTCGTCGAGGTCGGCGAGCATTTCCTCGCTGACGTTCGGGATGTCGCGGGTGATCTCCTCCGGGCCGAGCTTGGTGTCCCGAGCGTCGACCTCGTGCTCCTCGATGTGGATCGAGGTGAGCACGTCCTGCTGCACGAGGCGCTGCGACAGGATGATCGCGTCCTCGTAGTTGTGGCCCTCCCAGCACATGAACGCCACCAGCAGGTTGCGTCCGAGTGCCATCTCGCCCTCGTCGGTGCACGGACCGTCGGCGATGACCTGACCGGCCTCGACGCGGTCGCCCTCGAAGACGACCGGCTTCTGGTTGACGCAGGAGCCGGCGTTGGAGCGGCGGAACTTGTGCAGCAGGTACGTCCGGCGGTGGCCGTCATCCTGGTGGATGGTGACGTAGTCGGCGCAGAGGTCCTCGATCACACCGCCGACCTCGGCGACCACCACGTCGCCAGCGTCGACCGCGGCACGGTACTCCATGCCCGTACCCACGAGCGGCGCCTCGGCCTTGACCAGCGGCACCGCCTGGCGCTGCATGTTCGCGCCCATCAGTGCCCGGTTGGCGTCGTCGTGCTCGAGGAACGGGATCATGGCGGTCGCGACCGAGGTCATCTGCCGGGGCGAGACGTCCATGTAGTCGACGGCACCGGGGACGACGTCCTCGGTCTCGCCGCCCTTACGACGGCAGAGCACCCGGTCCTCGGCGAACGTGCCGTCAGCCTTCAGGCGCGCGTTGGCCTGGGCCTTGACGAACCGGTCCTCCTCGTCCGCGGTCAGGTAGTCGATCTGGTCGGTGACCCGGCCCTCGACGACCTTCCGGTACGGCGTCTCGATGAAGCCGAACGGGTTGACCCGGGCGAAGGTGGACAGCGCGCCGATCAGGCCGATGTTCGGGCCTTCCGGCGTCTCGATCGGGCACATCCGGCCGTAGTGGGACGGGTGCACGTCGCGGACCTCGAAGCCGGCCCGCTCCCGGGACAGACCACCCGGGCCGAGCGCGCTCAGCCGACGCCGGTGGGTCAGGCCCGCCAGCGGGTTGGTCTGGTCCATGAACTGGGACAGCTGCGACGTCCCGAAGAACTCCTTGATCGCCGCCACCACCGGGCGGATGTTGATCAGGGTCTGCGGGGTGATCGCCTCGACGTCCTGCGTGGTCATCCGCTCGCGGACGACCCGCTCCATGCGGGACAGGCCGACCCGAACCTGGTTCTGGATCAGCTCACCCACGGTGCGCAGGCGACGGTTGCCGAAGTGGTCGATGTCGTCGGCCTCGTAGCCCTCCTCACCGGCGTGCAGCCGGCAGAGGTATTCCACGGTGGCGACGATGTCGTCCTCGGTCAGCGTGCCCGTGGTGATCGGCACGTCGACTTCGAGCTTCTTGTTGAACTTGTAGCGCCCGACCTTGGCGACGTCGTACCTCTTCGGGTTGAAGAAGAGGTTGTCGAGCAGGGTCTGGGCGTTCTCGCGCGTCGGCGGCTCGCCAGGGCGCAGCTTGCGGTAGATGTCGAGCAGAGCCTCGTCGGCGCCGGCGATGTGGTCCTTCTCGAGCGTGGTCATCATCAGCTCGGACCAGCCGAACTTCTCACGAATGCGCTCGGCCGACCATCCGATGGCCTTGAGCAGGACCGTGACGGCCTGCCGACGCTTACGGTCGATGCGTACGCCGACCGTGTCGCGCTTGTCGATGTCGAACTCCAGCCAGGCACCCCGACTCGGGATGACCTTGACGCTGGAGAGGTCGCGGTCGGAGGTCTTGTCCGGCTGCTTGTCGAAATACACGCCCGGAGACCGGACGAGCTGGCTGACCACGACGCGCTCGGTGCCGTTGATGACGAAGGTGCCCTTGGGCGTCATCATCGGGAAGTCACCCATGAACACCGTCTGGCTCTTGATCTCGCCAGTGGTGTTGTTGGTGAACTCCGCGGTCACGAAGAGCGGAGCGCAGTAGGTCAGGTCCTTCTCCTTGCACTCCTCGATCGAGGCCTTGACCTCGTCGAAGCGCGGCGCCGAGAAGGAAAGTGACATGGTGCCGGAGAAGTCCTCAATGGGACTGATCTCTTCAAGGATCTCCGCGAGACCCGAGCGTGCGTGCGGGTCGTCCGCCGACCGGCCCTGCCAAGCCTCGTTGCCGACGAGCCAGTCGAAGGACTCGTTCTGAATGGCAAGGAGGTTGGGGACCTCGAGGTGTTCGGTGATCCTGCCGAATGAAACTCGGCGGGGAGCGAATGCGCTCGACGTACGACTGGTCTTCGCAGGGCGGGAAGCTGCCAAGATGCGTCCTTCCGAGGACCGGTGCTGCAGAACGGCTGGTACGCGTGCACTCCAATGACCCCACCAGAATTATCCGTAAACGGACATTTCCGAGCAGGGGTCAAGTCGGAAGGCAGCGCAAACTAGCAGTGTAGCCGAGAGGCTAACCGCTGTCCAGCCCACCCCGCAGGTCGTTTGCGGAACGCGCCTCGGCCCCCGTCAACCGGGGTCTGCCGGGCCGCTCAGAACGCAACTCCCCACTGGGCCGCTCGGGTGACCGCGACCGATGGTGCCGTCGCTGTCATACCCACATCGTGGCCGTCGCAAGCGCGGTGTCTTGCTGGTGTCAGCGTGCCTGGCAGGCCGGTGCCGCGTCAAGGGCCGGTATCCGGGTCGCTACTTCTTTCCTCCTGGAGGGCGACCCGCCGCGCCCGTCGGGATCCAGGACGCCGGTCGTCGGAGCCCAGCTCAGAGCCGGTCCGCGCCGGATCCACCAACACGGCGGGCGGCGATCCGTGTCGGATCACCGCCCGCCGTGACGCGATTCGTGTCCCGGCTCACGAGCCGGGTACGCGCTGGTGGAGCTCAGGTCACTTGAGGGTGACCTTGGCGCCCTCACCCTCGAGCTTGGCCTTCGCCTTCTCGGCGGTCTCCTTGTTGACCTTCTCCAGGATGGCCTTCGGCGCGGACTCGACCGCGTCCTTGGCCTCCTTGAGGCCCAGGCCGGTCAGCTCACGCACGACCTTGATGACCTGGATCTTCTTGCCACCGTCGGCGTCGAGGATGACGTCGAACTCGTCCTTCTCCTCCTCGGCCGGGGCGGCAGCGGCACCGCCGGCACCGCCGGCCGCGGCAACCGCGACCGGAGCGGCAGCGGTGACCTCGAAGGTGGTCTCGAACTGCTTCACGAACTCAGAGAGCTCGATCAGCGTCATCTCCTTGAACGCGTCGAGCAGCTCGTCGGTGCTGAGCTTCGCCATGTCTGGCGTCCTTTCCTAATGCTGATAAGTAAGAACTGGTGCGCCGTGGAAGCCCTCAGGCCGCCTCGGCGCCCTCCTTCTCGCGCTTGTCCTGCAGGGCAGCCGCCAGACGGGCGGTCTTCGACAGCGGGGCCTGGAACAGGGCCGCGGCCTTGCTCAGGTTGCCCTTCATCGCGCCGGCCAGCTTGGCCAGCAGCACCTCGCGGGACTCCAGGTCGGCGAGCTTCGTGACCTCGGCCGCGGAAATGGCCTTGCCCTCGAAGACACCGCCCTTGATGACGAGCTTCGGGTTGGCCTTCGCGAAGTCGCGAAGACCCTTCGCCGCCTCGACGACGTCGCCCGAAACGAAAGTCAGCGCGGTAGGACCGGTGAACAGCTCGTCGAGGCCGGTGATGCCCGCGTCCGTCGCAGCACGCTTCGCCAGCGTGTTCTTAGCGACCATGTAGCTGGTCTCGGCGCCGAGCGAGCGCCGAAGCTGGGTGAGCTGGGAAACCGTCAGACCGCGGTACTCGGTCAGCACGGTGGCGCCCGAGCTGCGGAAGCTCTCGGTCAGCTCAGCGACGGCCGTGGCCTTGTCGGCACGAATCGGCTTGTCCGCCATGTCCCTCCTCTCTCGTTACTCGAGGCTGGTCCCGTCACGGCCGAAGCCGGAACGGGAGCGGAGGCGACGCGACAACGAAAAAGCCCCGGCGCAGGGCGCACGGGGCGAGGGCCGGCGGATCGTCACGGTCGGCGGACCATGCTCACTGCCGAGTTACGCTTGCCGCCCTGCGCGGGTCGCCCGGTGTCGCGGGACCTTCGACCGTGCCGAAGCACGGTGACCAGCGGTCTCTGGGTGGTTCGACATCCATGAGAACACGGATGACTGTTGAAGACTACGCGCCCAGGTCACCAGCACCAAATCGCGCCAGGTGAGCCACGTCACCGACACCGACGCGGGGTCAGCCCTGGGCCCGCCGCCGCCACAGGTAGCCGCCGACGACCGCGGCGCTCCAGGCCAACGCCCACATGGTCAGCCCCAGCAGGCTGAGCGCGGCGGCGTCGCCTCCGGTGGCCCTGGCGGCGGCCATGATCGGCGGTGCCAGCCAGGGAGCCACCGAGCCGCTCAGGCCGAGCACCACCGCGCCGACACCGCCGAGGGCGAGCACCGCGACGCCGTACCCGGCACCGCCCACCGACGCCCGGCTGGCCAGAGCACCGAGGGCAACCGCAGCGGGTACGGCGACCAGGTGCGCCCACAGCCCCAGCGCGAGCCCGACCGGGATCGACCGGTCCCCCGGCTCGACCGGGCCGGAGACCCCGCCGACCAACCACGGGAACAGCAGCCCGACGCCCACCGTCACCAGCGCTGCCACGCTGGCCGCGAGGAGACCGGCCAACCGCTCGCGGGACACCCCGACCGCCACCTGTGCCAGCCGGCGCTGCACGTCCGGCTCCACGTCCAGGAGGATCTTGGTCTGCCAGGCGATGACAGGGAAGAGGACCACGGCCGAGACGCCGTACGCCTCCGCCGGCTGGGCACGACCGCCGCCGTAGAGGATGCCGAGCGTGACGAGGCCGGCGAGCAGCGGCGCGATCGCGCGGCCGGTCCGCAGGAAACCCGCCAGCCGCATCCGGATCAGGGCGTTCACCGGGCCTCCCCCGCCGCCGGCTCGACCACCGCGTCGGTCGCGTCCGGTTGCTCCGCTGTCGATTCCCCGACCACCTGCGACGGCGGCTCGGCGGGTCGGGCGGCACCAGCCTCCGGAAGAGGCTCGGTGGGTCGCGCCGGTGGCGCGGCGGTGGGGGCGTCGACGCGTACCCGCAGAATGTGATGCCCATCGGCGCGCAACCGGGCGACGGTGCCGGCGGCCCGCGCGGCCGGCACCGCGACCTCGACCACCGCGAGCGTCTCGTCCGCCGCGGACGTCTCCTCGGTCAGCGAGCCGTCGGCCACCAGCCAGCGGCGCGCGGACGGCAACCGGACCGTTTCGCCCCGGTGGTCACTGACCAGAACGGACCCCTCGGCGGCGAGCACCTCGTCGATCAGCTCGGGCACCAGCTCGCGGGTGGCGGCGTCCAGCCCCTCCCACGGTTCGTCGAGCACCAGCAGGCCGGGAGGGCACAACATCGCCTGGGCCAGGCCCACCTTCTGCGCGGTGCCCTTCGACAGCTCCGGCAGACGGACCGAGCGGAAGGCGGACAGCCCGAGCCGGTCGATCCAGGAGGCCACCGCCTCGTCGGCCGCCGCCCTGCCCAACCCGGCCACCCGGGCCATCCCGGTCAGGTAGCGGGCCACTGTGAACGGCTGGTCGGCCGGAAAACGCTCCGGCACCCAGCCCACCCGGGCGGGTCGGTCGGTGACCCGGCCGCGGCCCGGCCGGAGCACCCCGGCCGCCACCTGAAGCAGCGTGGACTTGCCTACCCCGTTGCGGCCCAGCACGACCGCCACCTCGCCCGGACCGATCCGCACGTCGACGCCCCGCAGCACCCACGGCCCCCGCCGGTGGTACCGCAACCAGACGTTCTCCAGTCGCATGGCGTCGAGCCTGCCACACCATGAACGCGCCGGGGCGCCGCCACAGTCGTGACGGCGCCCCGGCGGAGCGAACTGTCGGCTCAGGCCTCGGCCGAGTCCTCACGGAGGTTCTTCACCAGGTTCGGGTCGACCGGGACACCCGGGCCCATCGTGGTGGTGAGGATGACCTTGCGGAGGTACTTGCCCTTGGCCGCGGACGGCTTGGCACGCAGCACCTCGTCGAGCACCGCGGCGTAGTTGTCCACCAGCTGGTTCTCCGTGAAGGAGGCCTTGCCGATGATCAGGTGCAGGTTGGAGTGCTTGTCCACCCGGAAGGTGATCTTGCCGCCCTTGATGTCCTGCACCGCCTTGGTGACGTCCATGGTCACCGTGCCGGTCTTCGGGTTCGGCATGAGGCCGCGCGGGCCCAGGATCCGCGCGATCCGGCCGATCTTGGCCATCTGGTCCGGCGTGGCGATCGCCGCGTCGAAGTCGAGCCAACCGCCCTGGATCCGGGCGACCAGCTCGTCGGTGCCCACCTCGTCGGCACCCGCCGCGGCGGCCTCTTCGGCCTTCGCGCCACTGGCGAACACGATCACGCGGGCGGTCTTACCGGTGCCGTGCGGCAGGTTGACCGTGCCGCGGACCATCTGGTCCGCCTTGCGGGGGTCGACGCCGAGGCGCATGGCGACCTCGACCGTGGCGTCGAACTTGACGTTGGTGGTCTCCTTGGCCAGCTTCACGGCCTCAGAGGGGGTGTAGAGCTTCGACCGGTCGATGACGTCGGCGGCCTTGCGGTAGCTCTTGCTGCGCTGCATTGCTGATTACTCCTGTGGTCTCTGGCGGGCCGCTCGGCGCGGGCCCTCCCACGGTCGGGTCGACGGCCTGGGCCGACGTCAGTCGTTGACGGTGATGCCCATCGACCGGGCGGTGCCGGCGATGATCTTCTCGGCCTGCTCGATGTCGTTGGCGTTGAGGTCGGCCATCTTCTTCTCGGCGATCTCACGCAGCTGGGCGCGGCTGACCGAGCCGACCTTCTCGGACTGCGGAACACCCGAGCCCTTCTGCACACCGGCGGCCTTGATCAGCAGCCGGGCGGCGGGCGGGGTCTTCAGCACGAACGTGAAGGACCGGTCCTCGTAGACGCTGATCTCGGCGGGGACGATGTCGCCCCGCTGGGACTCGGTCTGCGAGTTGTAGGACTTGCAGAACTCCATGATGTTCACGCCGTGCTGGCCGAGCGCGGGGCCGACCGGCGGGGCCGGCGTGGCCTGGCCCGCCGGCAGCTGAAGCGTGAACGTCTTGACGAGCTTCTTCTTCGGAGGCATGTCACTTCCTGGGGCTTGGAGCTGGGAAAATGCGGCTGTCGCCGCCCTCGGAGCGCGCACGGTCAGCGCGGTGCGACAGCGGCGACATTCAAGAGTAGCGCAGGCCGCAGCCCACTCGTCCGCCGAGGTCGAGCGGGAGGACTACGCCGACGTCGGCGGCGGGCCGAGCCCGCCGCCGACGACCAGTCAGATCTTGGCGACCTGGTTGAAGTTGAGCTCCACCGGGGTCTCGCGACCGAAGATCGAAACCAGCACCTTGAGCTTCTGCTGGTCTGCGTTGATCTCGCTGATCGTGGCCGGCAGCGACGCGAAGGCGCCGTCGGTGACGGTGACGGAGTCGCCGACCTCGAAGTCGAGGACCTTGATCTCCGGCTTCGCCTTCTTCTGCTCGGTCTCGACGGCCGGTGCCAGCCACTTCAGCACCTCGTCGAGGGAGAGCGGGGCTGGCCGGTCGGCCCGGTCGGTCGCGCCGACGAAGCCGGTCACACCCGGGGTGTTCCGGACACACGAGTAGGACTCGGCGGTCAGCTCCATCCGGACCAGGATGTAGCCCGGGAAGACCTTGGCCTGGATCTGGGAACGCTTACCGTTCTTGACCTCGACCTCTTCCCGGGTCGGCACCTCGACCTGGTAGATGAAGTCCTCCATGTCGAGGCTCGTGATCCGGGTCTCGAGGTTGGTCTTCACCTTGTTCTCGTAGCCGGCGTACGAATGCACCACGTACCAGTCACCAGGCGCGTAACGCAGCTTCTGCCTCAGCTCGGCGACAGCGTCGTAATCCTCGTCCGGTGCGGGCTCGGTCGTTGGGAACTCCGGCTCGCTGGCGGCCTCAACCGACTCGTCACCAGCCGCCGTCGCGACCGTGGACTGCTCGTCCACCGGTCCGGCGGTCTCGTCGTACTCAGGCACGCTCGCTCACTTCCGTCACTATCGGCTGGAGGCAGCCGGTCAGTCCGAGTTGCCGAAGACAAACAGCACGACCTTGGCGAAGCCGTAGTCCAGCACGCCGACGATCGTCAGCATCACCGCGACGAACGTCACCACCACGGCGGTGTAGGTCAGCAACTCCTTGCGGGTCGGCCAGATGACCTTACGCAGTTCGGCTACGACCTCGCGGAAGAACCGGGCGATGCGGCCGAACACGCCCACCCGACCCGTTTCCGACCGGGTGGCCGGCCGGCTGTCCGCCGACTCCGCCCGTGCACGCGACCGCGTGGCGGTGCCGCCCCGGGAAACCGGCTCGTCCGCGCCGGTGGCGTCGTCGTCGGCTACGTCGTCGACGATCTCGTCATCCAGACGATCGTCGCCGGCGTCCTCGCCGTGCCGCTTATTGTCGGCCACTTCGCCCTCCGTCGCGGAATCTCGGGTCGCACGCCGAGCGGCGTACGCGGCGCTGGTCACGCCGGCCGGGCCCAACCGTCCCGCGACGGGCCGCGGCCGGTGGATCATCCGGAGGGCCCCGATTGCCTCGGAACCACCCCGCCGATGCCACCACCACGGGCCGGACGCCGCCATGGTGGCGGCGCGACCCACGGGAACGGTCAGGCCTGAGGCGCAGGGGTGACAGGACTTGAACCTGCAGCCTGCGGTTTTGGAGACCGCTGCTCTGCCAATTGAGCTACACCCCTATGTGGCAACACTCGCCCCACGCGGTCACAGACGACCGAGCAGGGGTCACTTGCCCCACGGCGGACCAGTGTACGGGTAGCCCCCCGACTTTCCCAACCGGTCTCCTCGCCACGCGTGGCGAGGAGGGTTCAGCGTGCCGTACGGATGGTTGCCCGGGCCTGCGAGAGCACCTTCTCGCCCAGGCAGGTCGCAGTCACGTCGAGGCGGGTCAGGCCGTCCTCGGTGACGTCACGGACCCGTGCGGTCACCTCGATCTCGGTGCCCTGGTCGTCGTCGGGCACCGCCACCGGTCGGGTGAAACGGACGCCGTACTCGACCACCGCGTCCGGTGCCCCCGCCCACTCGGTGACCGCCCGGCCGACCAGCGCCATGGTGAACATGCCATGGGCGATCACCCCGGGCAGACCAACCTTGGTGGCGACCCGGTCACTCCAGTGGATCGGGTTGAAGTCACCCGAGGCGCCGGCGTACTGCACCAGGTCGGCGCGGGTCACCCGGAACGTCTTGGCTGGAAACTCCATCTCAGGCCTCCCCGCGAATGACGTACCTGGCCCAAACGGCGACCACCGGTTCCCCGCCGACGGTGCTCACGTCGGTGCGCGTGGTCAGGAAGCCGTGCCCACCCCGGGTGCTGACGTCCTCGATCGTGTTGGTGCAGACCAGCTCGTCGCCCGCGACCACCGGCCGGGTGTACGCGAACCGCTGGTCGCCGTGCACCAGGCGGCTGTAGTCGACGCCCAGGTCCGGGTCCTCGATGATCTGACGGCTCGCGGCCATCGTGACGATCACCGGAAAGGTCGGCGGGGCCACCACGTCGCCGTGCCCCAGCGCCCGCGCGGCCTCCGGGTCGTGATGAGCCGGGTCCGTGGCACCGATGGCGCTGGCGAACTCACGGATCTTTTCTCGGCCCACCTGGTAGGGGGCGGTCGGCGGATAGGTCCGGCCGACGAAGGAAGGGTCCAGAGGCATGCCGCGAACCTACACGGAAAGCACAATCGCCGATCTGATCGGCAGGCGGCAGCGGAGCCGCGCCAGACCGGTCAGATCGGCGATTGGAAAGCTTCGACAGCGGCCGGCGCGAAGCCGGCAGCTATCAGCGGGTCTCGCGGTGGACCGTGTGCCGACCGTCACGCGGGCAGAACTTCTTCAGCTCGATGCGGTCGGGGTCGTTACGCCGGTTCTTGCGCGTGATGTAGTTGCGCTCCTTGCACTCCACACACGCCAAAGTGATCTTCGGCCGGACATCGGTAGCCTTCGCCACGGCGGAGTGCCTTCCTCGCTAACGGAAACAACTACGACGCGCCAGCCTAGACGCTGACAGCGCGGACATGCAAAGTGGGCGCCAGAAGCGCCCATTCTTACGACCACCGGCAACGAGCCCGGAAGACGAGAGTAGCGGTGGCCGGACTTGAACCGGCGACACAGCGATTATGAGCCGCTTGCTCTACCATCTGAGCTACACCGCTGCGATGGGTCCAGCTGAACCCTCGAGCCCCCTTACGGAATCGAACCGTAGACCTTCTCCTTACCATGGAGACGCTCTGCCGACTGAGCTAAGGGGGCCTGCGCGATCTCCCCGTGGGGCGCGCAGGAGTAAGAGTACACGGCCCGGCTCGACAGGTGAAATCGGATCCCCGGTGATCGTCCGCGCCCTGGTCAGGGCACGACTCGGAGGCGCGGAAGCTCCCCGTCGGC
>NZ_JBSFBM010000037.1:0-29232 GCF_053592955.1 Micromonospora sp. NPDC002411
CACCGCCCGCGTCGAGCCGGGCGGGGTGACCGTGTCGGCCGAGGACCAGCAGGGCGTACGCCACTGGGTTTTCTGCGATCGGCGACTACCCGGCGGCGGCCGGTGTGCCCTGCCTACCGACCACACCGCGCCCTGCTCACGGCGCGCGCCCTGGCTCAACCGGCGGTGAGGAGGAACGCGAAGAGCGCTGGCGGACGCGGCCCGCCAGCCCCGACAATGCCTGCGTCAGCCGGCGCCGCCGGCGCGGAACGCCACCCAGGCGTCGCTCATCCGGTCGGCCTGGCCGGCGGTGAACATGTTCATGCAGGAGTCCTGCGTGTAGTCCATAAAGTTGTGGATCGGGTCCAGCCCGGGAGCGGTGCAGGTGTCCGCGCCCACCGGGCAGTCGAACTGCGGGGCCGCCTCGCGCGGGGTGTCCGCGACGAAGTCGCCGGACGCGGAGCAGCCGTGCGCGAAGGTGTGCTCCAGCATCAGCCAGTGCCCAACCTCGTGCGTCAGCGTGTCACCGAGGGCGTACTTGCCGGCCGTGCCACCCGGCATCGACTCGTCGAGCATCACCACGCCGTCGATGTAGTCACGGCCGTTGTTGTAGCCCTTCGGGAAGTACGCCCAGCCGAGCAGCCCGCCGCCGATGTTGGCCGCGTACACGTTCAGGGTGCGGGAGTCGCCGGTGTAGAGCGCCTTCTTCATGTCGCGCTCGTTCTTGCCCGGCTCGACCGTGTACCAGGCGCTGTTCACCGTCCACGTGGTGTCGACGAGCGAGAACCGGAACGGCGTGTCGGAGGCGTCGCCCGCCGTACGACCCGCGAACGAGTCGTTGAGCACCGTCATCTGTGCCGCGATCAGGGTGTTCCACCTGGTCGTTTCGGCCGCGGTGAGCGGGTGGTCGGAGACCATGTGGAAGACCGTCGGGATGGTGACGCTGCCGTTGGCCAGGCGCGGCGCGTCCTTGATCACGCCGTAGGCGTTGGCCTCGTTCTTCGAGTACAGCTCCGGCTCCTTGGCCGTTGCGCCCGCAGCGACCCGGGCGGCGCTCTGCTCGCCGGCGCAGGCGGCGACACCCGGGGAGGCGGTCACGGGAGCGGCGGTGGCCAGCGCCCCGGACGCCCCGCCGGACGCCAGGAACGTCGCGGCGGTGGCGGTGAGGACCGCCAGTCGGAAGGGGGATCTGCTCTGCATCGGTGCACCTTTCGGTGAGGGAGCGGTGCGGGGTCGAAGAAGCCGTCGTTCCGGTATGAAAACACGTCGACGACATCCACAGAAGACCCTCTGAGCAGGGCAGATGGCGATGTAACGGAACCAGATCGGCCGGCGCTGTTTGGGCCGGCGCAATGGTTTTCAGAGGACGCGGGTCGCCTGTTCGGCGGCGACGACCGCGTCCCGCCGGGCCGGGTCGAGGTTGGCGCTGATGACCACGGAGGCACCGACCGAGAGCGGCGCCAGCAACCACTTCAGCGGCTGCTCGTGCTCGGCCGCGTCGACAAGCAGTCGGTCACCGGCGCGCAGGTCGAGCATCCCGGCGAACTCCTGGGCGAGCGCACCCCACTGACCGTAGGTGGTGCCGTCCGCGGTGGCCGGGTCAGACGGGTGGATGGCGGTGTGGTCGGGCGTGCCGTCGCCGTGTCGAAGCACCTCGGCGGACCAGTCCAACCAGCCAAGCGGCACGTCGTCCAGCCGTCCCGGGCCGGTGCCGACGAGATAGCGGTGCGGGGCGTCCGGCACGTCCTCCAGCCAGTCGTCCTGCCGCTCGGGCGTCACGAACACCGCGTCGAACGGCCGGTCACCGCCCGGTTCCAGCACGGGCAGGCCCGCGGTGGCGCGCGGTCGGAACGACACCGCCAGGCCGGAGGCCCAGGCGCCCAACAACACCACTGCGGTACGCCAGTGCGGCGGCAGCAGCACCGCTACGCGGCTGCCGGGGCCGAGCCCACAGCCGTCCCGCAGCAGACTGGCGCTGCGCGCCCCCCAGGAACCGACCTGCTGTGCGGTCAGGTCGACGCGCTCACCGGTCGCCTCGTCGCGGTAGCTCAGCATCGGGCGCTGGGCGGCGGCGGGCGGGACCGACAGGTCGGCCGTGGCGGTTGGTTGCATGTCTGCACGCTCCCCGGGTCGAGGTCGGCACCACAGTACTCAACGACTTTGGTCGCGCCCGTCGTCGGCCGATGGCCGTATCGGTTGGCCGGCTGGCCCAGGCACGGTACGGGTGACATCCCCGAAGCGCTGCCGAGGAGGGCCCATGCCTGCCGAGCCCGCCCCCGCCGACTCCACCACGTCAGCCGAACCCGCCGGCACCCGCCTCCCACTGCGGCGCAGGCTCCCGCCGGTGATCGCGTTGCTGCTGCTCGCGCCCTGGGCGGCCGAGTGCTCGTGGGGTGGCTTCGCCATTGACGACTTCCTCCCGGTGCTGATCTTCCTGGGTCCGATGTACGGCGGCGCGGCGATCCTGATCCGGGAGACCGCCCGGCACCTCGGCGCGGGCTGGCCGACGATCGTGCTGCTCGCCGCCGCGTTCGGGGTACTCCAGGCCGGGCTGGTCGACCAGTCGCTGTTCAACCCCGACTTCCTCGACGACACCCAGTACGCCGACACCCGGGCCGCCGCCGAGGCGACGCTGGTGCCGGGGCTCGAATTCAGCCTCCGGCAGGCCTTCGACTACGTGGGCAACCACATCGTGCTGACGATCTGCGCGCCGATCGTATTGATCGAGTCGTTCCTCGGGGCGGACCGTCGGTTCCGGCCGTGGCTGGGCCGGCCCGGGCTCGTCGTGGTGGGCGTGCTCTACCTGCTCGGCAGTCTGCTGATCTTCTCCGACAGCAGCGGACGGAAGGACTTCCTAGCGAGTCCACTCCAACTGGCCTTCGCCGGTGTGGTGGTCCTCGCCCTCGTAGCGACGGCCCTAGTGCCCCGCTGGCGTCGCCCCGGGCCGCGCCGCGCACGCCGGGTGCCGCATCCGCTGTGGGTGGGCCTGCTGGTCGTCCTGGTCCGCTTCGGCACCGACCTCACGCCGGGCTGGGCGGGGGTGGCCATCGCGCTGGCGCTCTCGGCTGCCGCCGGAGGGCTGATCGCCTACTGGGCGGCGCGCAGCGGTTGGGGCCAGCGACACGTGCTCGCCGCCGGCTCGGCGAGCCTGGTCAGCGCCGCCGCGTTCGCGTACCTCGTGCCGCCGTACTCCCCGGCGAGCCCGGCGGCGGCCCTGGCCGGCGACGTCGCGGTCACCGTCATGACCGTGGCCCTGGTCGGCGGCGCCTGGTGGCGATCCGGTGAGGGCAGGCGGCCAGCGACTACACTCGCGGCCACACCGCTTTCGAGGGAGCCGCGCAGTGGGTGAACTGCTGTCCACGGTGGTGCAGGTCATCAGCTCGTACGTCACCAGGCTGCTGGACCGACGGGCGGTGTCCCAGGATGCGAAGGTCGGCGCCGATCTGCTGGACGTGGTCCTCACGCTTCAGGAGCTGTGCCTGAACGGCGAGCGCCTCCTGACCCTGGCCGACACACTGATCTCCAGCGGCGAGTCCCGCGCCGACGACCAGTCGGAGTTCACCGCCCTCCTGCACCGGCAGTCCGCGCTGATCAACCAGCTTCGAAGGAGTATCGACGGCTCCCGGGCGCTGCTCGCCACCGTCGATGTGGACTTCGCGTTCGCGATGGCACCCTTCCTCGACGGCAAGTCAGGGTTGCTGACCCGCTGGCAGCAACAGGCCGCCCTCAGTCAGTTCTCCACCACGACGTTGTTCTTCCTGCCCGCCGAGGCCGTCACCCGGGTGGTGGCCGACAGCCCGGCCGCGTCCACGGCAACCACGCTCGACCGCAACCGGACGGACTTCGTGTTGGTGGTGGCGAACGAGGTGCGCAACGCGCGCCGGAGCGAGGTCCCGGACATCCGAGCGGTCGCCGACGACAAGCGCGAAGCAGTGCTCCGGGAGGTGGAGCACGCCCGCTCCGAGATCGAGACCGCCCGGGTGCTGTGTGGGCGACTGCTCACGGCGACTCAGGAGGCCATCGGCGCCGATGCCACCGCCCAGCTCCGGCGGACCTTGACGGGCCGGGGCTGACGGCGCTGACTCAGGAACGGTCCCAGTCGTAGCCGGCGCGGGCGAACGCCACACTGCCGTCACCGCTGACGGAGGCCTTCAGAGAGAGCAGCCCCAAGGCCCGGGTGAAACCTTCGATGTTGGAGCGGAGGCGCGAGAAGAGTCCGCTGCCCTTCAGCTCGTCGGCGATGCGGATCTCGTCGAGTGACGCGGACCGCGTGGTGAAGGACAGCCGCAACTCGATCAGCGCCTGGAAGACCCCGGACGGCGCGATACGCATCGAGACCGCTCCACCGCCCTCGATGTAGAGCGACACCTCAATCCTCGCCTCCGGCAGGTCCGCCGCCAGCACCTCGCACACCTGGCGTGGTGTCAGCTTCATCCACTGTCGCCAGGCGGCAAGGAAGTGGTCGTCAGCCCGGGTGACCGTCAGTACCGGTTCCATCGCCCGCAGGTCGGCCACCGTCAACGCCTCGATGGCCGGTCGCTCCCCGGCTCGGGCCTCCTCGTACGACGCCAGTGGCACTCCCGCCTCCAGCAGGAGCCGGTCCCAGTACGGATCGGGCCAGAACGGCCCGGCCAGGAATTCGCCCACGTGGCACCACAGCTCGTGCCAGAGCCGAACGGCACGTAGCGGCCGCAGGCCGAGGCGCAGGGCACCGACGATGGCGCACCGGTGCACCAACAGCGTCGCGGTGAGGGCGAACAGGTTCACGTCCGGGCGGTCGGCCCCATCCAGCGCCCGGACGGATTCGCGCTCCAGGTCGGTATACGTGACCATCTCCGGCGCGTCGGTGATCCGGACCGGAATCTGGGTGTCCAGCAGCGAGTTGACGTCGGGTGGCACCCACCCCAGGTTGTCGTTCAGCAGCACCAGGCGTACCTCATGGTCCTGCTGCCGCGCCTGGAGCTGGAGGTACGGATCCCCGGTCGGCAGCACACCGTGCTTCAGCCAAGTCACCGCCTCGGCGTGCAGGCGCAGGCTCTCGCCGATCGCGGGCACCGTGACGACCAGGGCGGGGCCGTCGGTCACCACCTTCAACGCCGGAATCTTACTCAGAGCATCGACAATCTCACTCTGCCGCATGGTCGCACTGTAGCGGCCAGCACCTCGTGGCTGCGCGCTTCGCCCGCTGTTCACGTCGGCGCAAGCTGATGCTCCCCGACAGGTGTCAGCCTCCGTGCGGGTACGACCTAACGGAGGAAGTCCTTGACACTCAGAAGAGCATTCACCGCGCTCACCGCCGCCGGTGTCGCCGCCGCCAGCCTGACCGGGGCCACCCCCGCGTCGGCCGGCGGACACCACCACCCGGGCGCGTCACTCGCCTTCGACCGGGTCGCCACGTACCCGGTGTTCCAGAACCGCCCGACCGGTGAGGACCCGGCGACCGCGACGGTTGCCGAGATCTCCGCGGTCAGCGAGGACGGCCGCACCCTGGTCCACACCGACGCGCTGGCCAGGCGGATCGGTTTCCTGGACATCTCCCGGGCCGACCGGCCGCGCGGCCTCGGCACGCTCTCCCTGGCGCAGCTCGGCGACGCCGAGGACGAGCCGACCTCGGTCGCCGTGGTCGGGAAGTACGTGCTGGTGGTGGTGAACACCAGCAGCAGCTTCACCGAACCGTCCGGTCGGCTCGACGTGATCGAGCTGGCCAGCCGCAAGCGGGTGGCCAGCTTCGACCTGGGCGGCCAGCCCGACTCGATCGCGATCAGCACCGACAAGCGGTACGCCGCGATAGCGATCGAGAACGAGCGCGACGAGGAGGCCACCCCACCCGGCGGCGAGGAGGGCGACCTGCCCCAGGCGCCCGCCGGTTTCGTGCAGATCGTCGACCTGACCGGGAAGGCCCCGGCCGGTTGGCGGCTGCGGCCGGTCGCGCTGACCGGCGCCGACGGCAGCGCGTTGCCCGCGCTGGTCCAGGCGGGCCTCGCCGCACCCACCGACCCGGAGCCGGAGTACGTCTCGATCAACAGCCGCAACCAGCTGGCGGTGACGCTCCAGGAGAACAACGGCGTCGTCCTCGTCGACCTACCCACCGGCCGGATCACGAAGGTGTTCAGCGCGGGCACCGCCACGATCAGTGGGATCGACACCAAGAAGGACGGTGTCATCGACCTGACCGGCAGCATCACCGACGTGCCGCGCGAGCCGGACGCGGTGGCCTGGATCGACGACCGGCACCTCGCCACCGCCAACGAGGGTGACTGGCACGGCGGCACCCGCGGCTGGTCCGTCTTCGACAGCCGCAGCGGCCGGGTTGCCTGGGACGCCGGCAACACCTTCGAGCGGCTCGCCGTCACGTACGGGCTGCACAACGAGGACCGCGCCGGCAAGAAGGGCACCGAGCCGGAGGGCGTGGCGGTCGCCGAGTACGACGGCGTGCGGTACGCGTTCGTCGGCTCGGAGCGCAGCAACTTCGTTGCCGTGTACGACCTGACCAACCCCACCAGGCCGGTGTTCAAGCAGGTCCTGCCGACCACCAACGGGCCGGAGGGGCTGCTGCCGATCCCGTCGCGCGGGCTGCTCGCGGTCTCCAGCGAGGAGGACGACGCGTCGGTGAACGTCCGGGCGTCGGTGTCGCTCTTCCAGCTCGGTGAGGGCACGCCGACGTTCCCGAGCATCGTGTCCGGCACCGATCGGGGCGGCGCACCGATCGGTTGGGGCGCGCTCGGCGCGTTGAGCGCGGCACCGGGCAAGCGGGACCAGCTCTACAGCGTCACCGACGCGGCGTACACCCAGACCCGCATCCTTACCATCGACGCGAAGCGGACGCCTGCCGTGATCACCGGCGCGCTGCCGGTGAGGGACGCGGCCGGAGCACCCGTCGGGTACGACGCGGAGGGCGTCTTCGCCCGCCCGCAGGGTGGCTTCTGGCTCGCCGTCGAGGGCGCCAAGGGCGCGGAGAACAAGCTGGTCCGGCTCGACGCGGCCGGGGTGACCCGGCAGACCGTCGCGCTGCCCGCCGAGGTCGCCGCGGGTCTCGGTAAGCAGGGCCTGGAGGGCGTCACGGCAACCACCGACCGGCAGGGCCGGGAGATCGTCTGGGTGGCCGTGCAGCGGGAGCTGAGCACCGACCCGGCCGGCGTCGTCCGGCTCGGCCGGTACGACGTCACGGCGGGCACCTGGAGCTGGTTCGGCTACCAGTTGGGCGCCACCACTGTGCCCGGCGACTGGATGGGCCTGTCCGAGATCACCGTGGTCGGCGACCGGTTGGCGGTCATCGAGCGGGACAAGCTGAACGGCCCGGCCGCCACGGTCAAGCGGATCTACACGGTGCCGCTGCCGGGCGCGGCGACGACCGGCCCGCTGACGGTGCTGCCGAAGACGCTCGCCGTCGACGTGCTGCCCGCGATGCGCGCCACCAACGGCTGGACCCAGGAGAAGCTCGAGGGTCTGACCGTGGCCGGCAACGGCGAGGTGTACGCGATCACCGACAACGACGCGGTGCAGGACGCCACCGGCGAGACGGTGCTCCTGCGGCTCGGCTCCAGCCGAAAGGTCTTCGGCCGCAACTGACCCACCGCCAGTCCCCAACGGCCGGTGTCCACCCTGATGGTGGGCGCCGGCCGATCACATCAGGTGATCTCGGCACGGGGGCGCACCGCCCACCTCAGAGCCTTTGCTTTGCTTACCTATGTGCGACGCGCACGCTCCGCGAGGGGGCTTCCACCCCTCGACAGCGCGGCCCGCCATTGATGCCCCAGGTCAAAGCGGTGTCGCTCATAGGTATGCAGAGCAAAGGCGGCGGGTGACCCGGGCGGGACACCGCGGTCCGTAACACTCTGTTGCTGGTATCACCCATGGGCCATCTAGGCGTTCGTCGTCACCTAGCGTGAGACTGGCAACTCCGGGCCGCCGTCGAGCAGGGGCGCGAGCAGGTCGTCGTACTCCTCGACCCGGGCCAGGACCTCGGCGGCGGTGAACTGGCGGACGGCCGGTTTCCGGCCGCGGGCGCCGGCCTCCACCTCGTCCCACGTCAGCGGCGTCGACACCGACGGCACCGACTGGGCCCGCAGAGAGTACGGCGCCACCGTCGTCTTCGCCGCGTTGTTCTGACTCCAGTCGATGAAAACCTTGCCCGGTCGGAGGTTCTTCGCCATCTTCGACACGATCAGCTTCGGGTGGGCCTTCTCCAACTCCTGGGCGATCCGTCGGGCGTAGTCGGAGACGAGATCGGACGACTGGGTGCCCGCGATCGGGCAGCAGAGCTGCATGCCCTTCTTGCCGGAGGTCTTCGGGTACGACTCGATCCCGTCGTCGGCGAGCCGGTCCCGCATCAGCACCGCCACTGGGCAGCACTCGGCGAGCCCGGCCGGCGGCCCCGGGTCCAGGTCGACGACCATCATGTCCGGGTGTTCGCCGACCTTCCACTGCGGCGTGTGCAGCTCCAACGCGGCCAGGTTGGCCAACCACACCAACGTGGGCAGGTCGTCGGCGACCACGTAGTCGATGGTCTCCCGGCCCTTCGTCGACCCGGGCGCGGGCAGGTTCTCCACGCGCACCCAGTCCGGGGTCGCGGCCGGCGTGTTCTTCTCGAAGAACGACTTGTCGTCCACCCCGTTGGGGAAGCGGATCCGGGTCACCGGCCGGTCCCGCAGGTGCGGCAGCAGCACCGGGGAGATCCGGGTGTAGTAGTCGATCACCTCGCCCTTGGTGAAACCCGCCGCCGGGTAGAGCACCTTGTCCAGGTTGGACAGCTCCAGCGGGCGGCCCTCGACGTCCACCCGTAGCCGCTCAGCCGGCATCGTCGACCTCCTCCGGAGGTTTGTCCGGGCGCAACCGCAGCACCCGGGGGAAGCGCAGCCGACCGTCGGGGGTGCGTTGGCCGTACTTCACCTCCACCACCACCCGGGGTTCTACCCAGATGGCTCCCCGGGCATCCTCGCGCGGCACGCCGGGCGCGAACGGCGACGCGCCGGACCGCAGCGGCTCCAACTCGGCGAGGAGCTGCCGCTCGATGGCCGCGCCGATTCCGCCGCCGACCCGACCCCGGTAGATCAACCTGCCGTCCGGGCCGGGCACACCGACCAGCAGTCCGCCGATCCGGCGCGCGCCCGGTCGCCAGCCACCGACGACGAAGTCACCGGTCACCTCCAGCTTGACCTTCACCCAGTCCGGTGAGCGCACCCCCGGGCGGTAGACGGCACCGACCCGCTTGGCCATCACGCCCTCCAGGCCGTGCTCACCGGCCGCCTCGTAGGTGGCCGGGCCGTCGGCGAACATCGGCGGCACCGCCCACCAGGGGCCGCCGAGCGCGAGCGAGTCCAGGGCCTCCCGGCGGCGCTCGTACGACCAGCCGGTCAGGTCGTCGCCGTTGAGCCGCAGCAGGTCGAAGATCATGTACGTCACCGGCATGACCGCCGCCAGCCGGGCCGCCTTGTTGCGGTCCCGCACGTGCATCCGCTCGGCCAGCGCGGTGAACGACGGCTGCCCGCCCTCGCCGAGCAGCACCACCTCGCCGTCGAGCAGCGCGTCGTCGACCTGCTCGGGCAGGGTGGCCAACTCCGGGTACGCGGCGGTGATCTCCACGCCGGAACGGGCATACAGGTGCTGACCACCGCCTGCGATGTCGGCGAGCGCGCGGACCCCGTCCCACTTGAACTCGTACGCCCAGCCGTCACCCGCCGGGAGCGGCCCGGTCATCGCGAGCATCGGCTTGAGCGGCGCGCCGGGCACGACCCGACTGTAGTAGCAGGCCGAACACCTCGCGTCCGGTTCTTTCGGATGCGAGCATGGTCGATACCGGGGAAGGGAGCGCAGGATGCGTGCCATCTGGAAGGGAGCCGTGTCGTTCGGGCTCGTCTCGATCGGGGTGAAGCTCTACTCCGCGACCGAGGAGAAGGACATTCGGTTCCACCAGGTGCACCGCGAGGACGGCGGTCGGATCCGATACAAGCGCACCTGCTCGGTCTGCGGCGAGGAGGTCACCTACGACGACATCGCCAAGGGCTACGACATCGGTGGCGGCGAGATGGTGATCCTCACCGACGAGGACTTCGCCGACCTCCCGCTGACCAGTTCACGCGCCATCGACGTGCTGGAGTTCGTGCCAGCCGAGCAGGTCGACCCGATCCTCTACAACAAGGCGTACTTCCTGGAGCCGGAGGGCGCGGCGACCAAGCCGTACGTGCTGCTGCGCGACGCGCTGATCGACTCGGAGCGGGTGGCCATCGTCAAGGTGGCGCTGCGCCAACGGGAACAGCTGGCCACGCTGCGGGTCCGTGAGGGTGTGTTGCTGCTCAACACGATGCTCTGGCCGGACGAGATCCGTACCCCGGACTTCGGTTTCCTCGACGAGGACCTCAAGGTGCGCCCGCCGGAGCTGGCGATGGCCAGCTCACTGATCGACTCGATGACCGGTGAGTTCGAGCCGGACGTCTTCACCGACGACTACCGGGCCGCGTTGCAGGAGGTCATCGACGCCAAGGTGGAGGGTCGGGAGGTCGTCCAGCCGGAGGAGGTCGAGGAGGCGCCGGCCGCCGCGGTGGACCTGATGGCCGCGTTGAAGGCGTCGGTGGAGCGGGCCAAGGCGGCTCGCGGTGAGCAACCCGCCCGTGGCGGCGGCGGTGGTGAGCCGACGCCCATCTCGTCGGCCCGGTCCGCCCAGAAGGCGGCCGAGAAGAAGGCCGCCAAGGCCCCCGCGAAGAAGACCACGGCGAAGAAGACAGCCGAGAAGAAGACGGCCGAGCCGGCGAAGAAGACCGCCGCCAAGAAGACGCCAGCGAAGAAGACGGAGCCGGCGAAGAAGACGGCCGCCCGCAAGACCGCACCCCGCAAGAGCGCCTGACCGGTACGGCAACGGCGGCGGTGTCCGCCGGGCCGGGTACGCTCCGCCGGCCGCTGGCCACCGGAGGAGCCCCCATGCCGTACACCCCTGATCTGGACCGGTTGTTGACGCCCGGAGCCCGCTTCACCGACCAGCACGGCGCGTACCTGATCGAGGCCCACCCGGTGGACGACGTCGTGCTGCCGACCGGTCGGGTGGTCGGGTGTGACCCGCTGGTCTGCCCGGAGGCCGAGCCGTTCACAGTGACAGTGCCGCCGGGGCGGTATCCCGCCCGCGCCTGGGTGGCAGTGGTGCTCCGCGAGGACGCCGAGGTGGACCGGCGGGTCGCCGCGTTCGAGCTGATCGTCTCCGCCGAGCCGACCACCAGCTGGGAACCGGCCGTCGCGGGCGACCAGGACGTGGCCGCGCTCGGCGCTGACGACTACTTCGGGTACGGGGTGGACGCCGGCGTCGGCACCCTCGCCGATCCGACGGCGCTCGCCGCCCTGGAAGGCTGGGACGAGGACCGGATCGAAGAGGTCTTCATCCCTGACGAACTGCCCGCGTCCCCGGTGCCGGGTCTGATCACCGCTGTCCTGGACGAGGCCAGCGGTGCCAACGTCGTCACCGTGGCCACCGGCTGGGGCGACGGCTGCTACGGCACCTGGATCGGTCGTACCGCCGACGGACGGGTCACCTCGTTCGTGACCGACTTCATGGTCGTACCGGAATAGCGCCCGGGAAGGTCCCGGAACTGCCTCGCTGGGCGATCCGAGGCGTCCGCGGCGGGCACGGTGGGCCGCGGTGCGGGTACCGTGTGCGTCGGCTTTCCCCCCGGCACCGGGTGCCGGCCACACTTCGCAGCAGGGAGTCGACGACGTGAGCGAGCGGACGCAGCAGAAGGGTCCGGACCAGAGCCCGGCGACCAAGTCGGGGCGCCGGTTGGCCGCCCAGTTGGCGGCGAAGAAGGCAGCCGACGCGAAGCGACGTCGCCAGGCGTGGGCGGGCGGCCTCGCCGGCGTCGCGGTGATGGCGCTGCTGATCGGCGGTTTCGTGTGGATCGACGCGAAACGGAGCGACGACAAGCCCGCCAACCAGGCCGGCGCGACCCCGTCCGCCTCTGCTCCGGCCCCCGACGCCCCCGGTGCTCCGCCCGCCCCGCAGCTCCCCGAGGGGGCCGACCCGGCCCTGGGCACCAAGCCGACGGTGACGCCGGGCACCGGTGACCTCAAGAAGCTCACTGTCACCCCGCTGATCAAGGGCACCGGCCCGGCCGTGCAGAAGGGCCAGAACATCACCACCAACTACGTGGGGGTGTTCTACAAGGACGGCAAGGAGTTCGACTCCTCCTGGAAGGGCGGGCAGCCGGCCACCTTCCCGATCGGCGTGGGTCAGGTCATCCCCGGTTGGGACCAGGGCCTGGTCGGCGTGACCGTGGGCAGCCGGGTGCAGCTGGATATCCCGGGCGAGTTGGCGTACGGCAACGACGAGGCCAACGCCGGCGGACGCCCGACCGGTCCGCTGCGCTTCGTGGTGGACGTTCTCGCCGCCCAGTGACCTGACCGAATCGCCCCGGTTGTCCACTGGTCGCGATGGAGTTGTTCACATGGGGCTTCCGGCCCGTCACCCACCGGCAGTAGGTTCGGCGTCACCCCGGGCGGTTCGCCGCCCGGGGTGAGCATCCGTAACCGGGGACGCGGAGGTGCGTGTGACGGCGCTGGACGAGGCTGGACGGACGGCCCGCGTGATGTGGGCGCACTTCGAGCCGGTGCACGCGGTCACCTACCTTCACCCCCGGGCCCGCGCCGCGTACGAGGCGGTCGGGTTGCGCGGCTACTGGCGGGGCTACTTCGCCGGCCGGGCCGCGCCGCTGGGCGCGACCGAGGCGGCCCCGGTGGTCGCCGCCTTCTTCAACTTCGCGCCGCCGATGGTTGCCCGGGCGCTGCCTGCCGTCTGGCGGTTGGCCACCCCGCAGGAGGCGCTCCGCGCCCGCCTGACCGGCGCGGTGCAGGCGCTCGCCGAGCTCACCTACGAGCTGCCGGAGTCGCACCTGGCCGAGGCCGCCGACCTGCTGGAGCGGGCCGCCTCGGCGGTGGAGACCGCCGGCCGGGTGCTCGGCGCGGCCAACGCGGCGCTGCCGGTCGGGGAGTACCCGCTGGCCCGGCTCTGGCAGGCCGCCACGACGCTGCGCGAGCACCGGGGGGACGGGCACGTGGCGGCGCTGGTGGCCGCTGGGCTGGACCCGGTCGAGACGTTGACCGGGCGGGTGGCGCTGGATGGTTCACCGCCGCAGTACCTGCTGGGCCGGGGCTGGTCCGAGGAGCAGTGGAAGGCCGCCCGCGAGCGGCTCACCCAGCGGGGCTGGCTGACCGGGGACGGCACTGCCACCGAGCACGCCCGGGCCGAGTTCCAGGCCGTCGAGGACGCCACCGACCGGGCCGCCGCGCACCCGTGGCGGTCACTCGGCAGTGACGACACGAATCGGCTCCGGGAGCTGTTGGAGCCGATCGCCAGGTCCGGCCACACGCTGCTCCCCGAGGGCAGCCCGCTCGGCCTGCCCGCGCTGCCCGGCTGACCGGGCACCCGCCGGTCGGGCAGGATGGTGCCGTGACGGATGCGGTGGTCTTCGACCTGGACGGCGTGATCGTGGATTCCGAGCCGGTGTGGGAGGAGGTCCGCCGGGCGTACGTGGCGGCGCACGGCGGGACGTGGCAGCCGGACACGCAACGTCGCCTGATGGGGATGAGCACCGGCGAGTGGGCCCACTATCTCAGCGGTGAGCTGGGCGTCGACCGCACCGCCGAGCAGGTCGCCGCCGAGGTCGTCGAGGAGATGACCCGGCGCTACCGGGACCACGTACCTCTCATCGACGGCGCCGACCAGATCGTCCGCCGGCTCGCCGGGCGCTGGCCGCTGGGGTTGGCCAGCTCGTCACCGACCCGGCTGATCGAGGCGGCGCTGGCCGCCACCGGCCTGACCGACGCGTTCGGCGCGACCCTCTCCACCGAGCAGACCGAGCGGGGCAAGCCCGCGCCGGACGTGTACCTGAGCGTCGCGGGACGCCTCGGCGTCGACCCGGCCCGCTGCGCGGCCGTGGAGGACTCGTCCAACGGGGTGCGCTCGGCGGCCGCGGCGGGCATGCGGGTGGTGGCGGTGCCCCATGGTTCGTACCCTCTCGACCCGGACGCCGCCCGGCTGGCCACCGTGACGCTGGGCGCGATCGGTGAGCTGACCCCGGAGCTGGTGGAGGGCCTGGGTTGACCCGGGCCGGGCGGGGTAGAGACCACGAATGAAGGCCATCGTGTACGAGCGGACCGGCGACCCTTCGGTGCTGGAGCTGGTCGACCGGCCGGTGCCGGAGCCGGCTGCGGGCGAGGTGCTGGTCCGGATGGCGGTCTCGGGGGTCAATCCGACGGACTGGAAGTCCCGCCGCAACTCCGCACCGGACGGGTGGCAGATTCCCGGGCAGGACGGCGCGGGGGTGGTGGAGGCCGTCGGCGAGGGGGTCGACCCCGACCTGATCGGTGAGCGCGTCTGGATCTGGGAGGCGGCCTGGCAGCGGCCGTGGGGCACCTCGGCGGAGTACACGCTGGTGCCGGTCCGGCAGGCGGTACGCCTCGGCGACGCCCCGTTCGAGCTGGGGGCGGCCCTGGGTATCCCGTTCCTCACCGCGCACCGCTGTCTGACCGCCGGCGAGTTCATGCCGGACACGCTGCGCGCCGGCGCGTTGGCGGACCACACAGTGCTGGTGCAGGGCGGGGCGGGCGCGGTCGGCAACGCCGCTATCCAGCTCGCCCGCTGGGCCGACGCCACTGTCGTCGCGACGGTGAGCAGTGCGGAGAAGGCGCAGCTCGCGGCGGCGGCCGGCGCCTCGCACGTGATCAACTACCGGGAGCAGGACGTGGTCGAGGAGGTCCGCCGGATCGCCCCCGACGGGGTCCACACGATCGTGGAGGTCGCCCCGGCCCGGAACGCGGCGGTGGACGTGCAGGTGCTGCGGCACGGCGGCGCGGTCTGCATGTACGCGGACAACGGCGGGAGTGAGGTGAGCATCCCGATCCGGGCGATGATGGCGCCGAACGCCCGCTGGCAGTTCGTGCTGGTCTACACCGAGCCGAAGGCGGCCAAGGCGCAGGGTGTGAAGGACGTGGCCGCGGCGGCCAGCCAGGGCGCGCTCCGGGTCGGCGCAGAGGCTGGCCTGCCTCTGCACTACTACCCGCTGGCCGAGACGTCGGCGGCGCACCAGGCGGTGGAGGACTCGACGGTGGGCAAGGTGCTGGTGACCACCAGCGACGCCTGATCGGGTCGCGGACCACCCGATTTCTCCGTCATCAGGACAGAAGCGAAGAACTTTCGCAACAATGACGGTGCGGGTCATCCGCGTGGAACGGGCGGCCCCGGCGCGGTGCGAACGCCGGGGCCGCCCCCTGGGGAGGGATCTTCAGGAGTTGCCCCTGCCCCAACAGGCGACAGTGCCTGGGAAAACGTTACGGGGCTGTCAGCTCCCGGACAGTCAGCTCACCCTCGGCGTACCGCGAACGGACGACCTTCTTGTCGAACTTGCCCACGCTGGTCTTCGGCACCGCGTCGATGAACGCCCAGCGCTCGGGCAGTTGCCAACGCGCCACCGAGTCGGCCAGGAAGTCCCGCAGCTCCTCGGCGGTCACCGAGGCACCCTCCCGAACCACGACGGTGGCCAGCGGTCGCTCGTCCCACCGCTCGTCCGGCACGCCCACCACGCACGCCTCCAGCACCGCCGGGTGGGCCATCAGGGCGTTCTCCAGCTCCACCGACGAGATCCACTCACCTCCGGACTTGATCACGTCCTTGGCGCGGTCGGTCAGCGTGATGTAGCCGTCCGGCGAGAGGGAGCCCACGTCCCCGGTACGCAGCCAGCCGTCGCGGAACTTCTCCACGTCCGGGGCATCCTCACCGACGTACCGTGCGGTCACCCACGGCCCACGGACCTCCAGCTCGCCCACGGCCGTGCCGTCGGCGGGCAGCGCCTCGCCCGACGGCCCGACGATCCGCGCCTGCACACCCGCCGGCACCCGCCCCTGCGTGTAGCGGTAACGCCAGGCCTGCTCCCCGGACACCCCGGCGGGTGGACGCGAGACCGACCCCAGCGGTGACATCTCGGTCATGCCCCAGGCATGGATGACGTCGATCCCGTGCCGCTCGTCGAACGCGTGCATCAGCGCCGGCGGGCAGGCCGAGCCGCCGACGATCACCTCGGTGAGCGAGGAGGTGTCCACGTCGTGGCCGTCCAGGTAGGCCAGCAGATCCGTCCAGATGGTCGGCACCGCGCCGGCCAGGGTGGGCCGCTCGGCGGCGATCATCGCGGCGATCGGCGCGGCCTGGAGGAACCGGTCCGGCATGATCAGCGACGCGCCGGAGAGGAAGGCCGCGTACGGCAGACCCCAGGACATGGCGTGGAACATCGGCACGATGGCCAACTCCCGGTCGGTCGGCCCGAGACCGAAGCCCTCCGGCATGCAGACCTGCAACGAGTGCAGGTAGATCGAGCGGTGCGAGTAGGCCACGCCCTTCGGGTTGCCGGTGGTGCCCGAGGTGTAGCAGAGCGCCGCGGCGTCGCGCTCGTCCACCTCGGGCCAGTCGTACACCTCGGGCCGGTCGGCGAGGAGCGCGTCCCAGTGGTGCACCGTGATCCGGTCGCCGGCTGCCGCCACCAGCGGCGCCGGGTCACCACCGCCGACCACGACGACGTGCCGCACCGTGGTCAGCTCGCCGATCACCCGGGCCAGCAGCGGGATGAGCGTGGTGTCGACGAGCACCACCCGGTCCTCGGCGTGGTTGGCGATGTAGACGACCTGGTCGGGGAAGAGCCTGATGTTGAGCGTGTGCAGCACCGCGCCCATGCTCGGCACCGCGAAGTAGGCGACCAGGTGCTCGTTGTTGTTCCACATGAAGGTGGCGACTCGCTCGTCACCTGTCACGCCGCACTCGTCACGCAGCGCGTGCGCCAGCCGGGCGGCGGAGCGGCCCACCTCGGCGTACGTCATCCGGCGGGGTTCGGCACCGGTCCAGGTCACCACCTCGGCCGTGCCGTGCACTCCTGCGCCGTGATCGAGGATCCGGGAGACCTGGAGAGGGGCGTCCATCATCGTGCTACGCATGGGTAACAAGTTAGTGTCGCCGGTCACACGTTGGGAACCCCCGTAAGTTGTCGCAGGTGAGCATCTCCTGGGCCGACTCGTACGTAGGGCAGTTACGCGCAATCGCCGGGGACCGGACGCTGATGTTCGTCGGCGCCCGTGCCGTGGTCAGCGACAACGCCGGACGCATCCTGCTGATCCAGCGCTCGGACAACGGCCAGTGGGCCATGCCGGCCGGCGCGATGGAGCTGGGCGAGTCGATCGCCGACTGCGCCGTCCGGGAGGTCCGCGAGGAGACCGGGCTGCGTGCGTTGCGGGTCTGCGCGTTCGCCCTCTACACCGGGCCGGACCGGACCAGCACCAACATGTACGGGCACACGTACCAGGTCTTCACGACGGCGTTCAAGGTGGAGGAGTGGGACGGGCAACTGGCCCGGGTCACCGACGAGACGACCGACGCGGGCTTCTTCGCCCGGGACCGGTTCCCCACCCCGCTCTCCACCTCGGTCCTGGAGACCCTGGCCGACCTGGACGTCTTCGAGCAGACGAACCGGCTGATCCTCAAGTAGGCCGGGCCCCCGGGTCGCCCTACTGCGGATGGCGCAGCCCGGCGAAGAACCCCTCCTGGATCCAGTTCGGGTACGAGACCGGCAGCTTGGTGGCCTCGTCCAGCTCGGTGAGATCCTGCTCGGTCAGGGTGAGGTCCGAGGCGGCGATGTTGTCCACCAACTGGTCCAGCTTGCGGGCGCCGACAATCACGCTGGTCACGGCCGGTCGGGTCAGCAGCCAGGCGACCGCGACCCGGGCCGGGCTGACGTCGTGCCGCTCGGCGACGCCCTTGAGCACGTCGACCACCCCGAAGGCGTGCTCCCTGTCGAACGGCGTGAAGCTGGTGTAACCGGGCTGGGCGCTGCGCGCGCCGCTGTCGGCGACGGTGCCGTCCCGGCCGACCTTTCCGGAGAGGAAACCACCGGCGAGCGGGCTCCACACGGTCAGGCCAACGTTCGCGTCCAGCGCCATCGGCACCACGTCGCGCTCGACGTCCCGACCCAGCAGGGAGTAGTACTCCTGCACGGAGACGAAGCCGGCCAACTTCTCCCGAGCGGAGATGCCCAGCGCCTTGGAGATCTGCCAGGCGGCGAAGTTGGCGCAGCCGATGTAGCGGACCTTGCCCTGCCGGACCGCGTCGTCCAGCGCGCGCAGCATCTCCTCCATCGGGGTGACCTGGTCGAAGTTGTGGATCTGGTACAGGTCGATGTGATCGGTGCCCAGCCGGCGCAGGCTGTCCTCCAGGTTCTGCATGATGTGCAGCCGGGAGGTGCCCACGTCGTTCGGGCCAGGGCCCGTCCGGGAGTGCACCTTGGTCGCCAGCACGACGTCGCGACGTCGCTTGCCGAGCGCCTGGCCGAGCAGTTCCTCGCTCTCGCCGTCGCTGTAGCCGTCCGCGGTGTCGACGAAGTTGACGCCCGCGTCCAGCGCCGTGTCGACCATCCGCTGCGCCTCGGGCAGCGCCAGCCCACCGAGGGTGCCCCAGAGCGGGTGCCCGGCGCCGCCGAAGGTCATCGCGCCGAGCGAGATCTCCGAGACGTACACCCCGGTGTTGCCCAACAGCCGGTACTTCACCTGTGTTGCTCCTCGTGGTGGGTCGGAGGCCGAGGTCAGCCGCCTCACGGTCACTATGTCGGACACTGTGTCCGGCAGCGAGCGTACGTCGCCGACCCAACCCCCGGCCACCTAGGATTCCGGCTATGCCCTCGATCACCCGCCGCCGCCCGCGCAACCCCGATGGTCGGGCTGCCGTCGAGGCACGGGTACTGGCGGCCACCGAGCGCCTCCTGCGGGAGGGGACTCGATTCACCGACCTCGGGGTGCAGCGGATCGCCGCCGAGGCCGGGGTCGCGCGGTCGACCTTCTACACCCACTTCCGGGACAAGAGCGAACTGCTCATGCGCCTCGCCGGCACCATGCGGGAGAGCTCCTTCGAGCGCACCGGCGGCTGGGATCCCGGTGGACCCGGTGACCCGCTGGCACGGTTGACCGAGGTCTTCGCCGACGTGATCCGGATTTACCGGACATACGCTCCGGTTCTGGCAGCAGTCAGCGAGGTCGCCGCGTACGACGAGGTGGTCCGGGAGTACTGGGCGGCAGGGCTGGAGCAGTTCGTGGCGCGCACCGTGGACGCGCTCCGCGCCGAGCAGGAGGCCGGGCGCACCCCCGCCGACCTCGACGTGGTGGCCGCCAGCCGGCTGATCGTGGTCGGCGGCGACCGCTTCCTTGCCGACCACGTCAGCACGACCACTGCCGACCCCGACACCGACGCGGCAGCCGCCCGGGAGTTGGCCGCGACATGGTGGTACGGCGCCTACCGCCGCCCCGCGTGACGCTTCCACCAACTGTCGGGTCGCTCAGGCGGCGGTGGGCCCAAACTGTTCGGTGAAGCGGCCGGTGAACAGGTCGGTGCCCTTGTACTCGGCGACGGTCGCGGCAGGGACGACTGCCACACCGTCGGGCGTGGGCATCTGACCGACACCGAAACGCGGCCCGAGCGGGAGCAGGATCATGGGATCGGGCATGGGTCGGTAGGTGGCAGTGGCCCGCTCGCCACGCACCTGCGCGGTGATGTTCTGCGCCACGACCTCGGCGTGCTGCAACGCGTACGCCGCCAGCTTGTCCTCGGCGAGATCGGTGAGGTCACCGATCGCGTAGACGTGGTCGAGGATTCCGTCGGGGCCACGCACGTTGAGTGTGTCGGTGACGGCGACCCGCCCCTGCGGGTTGAGCGTCGTCAGCCCGCCGTTGACGAGGTAGTCGCTGTTGGTCCGCAGACCAAAGGCACGGAACCAGATGTCGGCGGTGATCTCGTCGCCGCCGGTGGTGGTGGTCGTGAAGGTGGCGACCCGATTGGCCTCGGTCGTCAACCGAGCGGCCAGCGTGGTGCCCAGCCGCACGTCGATGCCCAGCTCGTCGAGCTGCCGGTGCAGGTCGTCGCGCATCTCCGACGTGAAGCCTGGCATCAGCTGCTCGGCCGGATCGACGAGGGTCACGTGCTTGTCCGGCCAGGCGTCCTTGATCTCACCGGCCAACTCCAACCCGACCGGCCCGGCGCCGAGGATCAGGACACGCTCGGCACCGGCCAACTCCTTGTTGGTCTGACGCAGGTCCTCAAGCGCCGCCTCGACGGAATCTGCGTCGACCCGGGCCGGGTAGGCGTAACTGGAGCCGGTTGCCAGCACCAGATAGTCCGCTGCGACACGCTGACCTGAGGCCAGGGTGACGCCGCCGGAATCCACCGAGACAGCTCGGTCCCGGATCACAGTGCCGCGGGTGAGCACCGTGTCGAAGGGGAAGAACATGTTGCCGGCCCAGTCGGGCCGGGCCAATGCCCGCAGCGATGCCGCGACGTTGACGAACGCGTCCCGAGGATCGATGAGGACGACGTTGGCCATCGCCTCCAGCGCCTTGGCGACCGCCGTACCCCCGTAACCGCCACCGATGACCGCGACCGTACGACTCATGACTCAGCTCCAACCGACCAGGGTTTCGCGCTCGACCGCTGTCGAGCGCCTTTCCCCACGGTCGTCAGCCGGCAGGACACCAGGGAGACCGGACTGAAGCTGGTAGTGGCAGGGACACCATCCGGCCCGCAGCCGTTGCTACGTTCGGACGATGAGCGACAACGAGCTCGGGTTGTTCCTGCGTGTCCACCGGGAAGCGGTGACGCCGGCCGAGGTGGGGCTGCCCGCCGGGCCGCGCCGGCGCGCGCCGGGGCTCCGCCGCTCCGAGGTGGCGGCCCTCGCCGACGTCAGCGTGGAGTACGTCACCAGGCTCGAACAGGGCCGCGACCGCCGGCCGTCCCCGCAGGTGCTCGCCGCGCTCGCCACCGCACTACGGATGAACCGGAACGAACGTATTCACCTGCACCGCCTCACCAAGGCGGCCGATCCCGGCTACAACTGCCGGGGCCACGTCACCCCCACCGCCGAGGTACGTCCGACCGTGCGGGCGCTGCTCGGCCGCCTGGAACCGACGTCGGCGGTGCTGCTCAACCAGCTCAGCGACATCGTCGCCCACACCAACGGTTACGAACGGCTGATGAGACCGATCGGGTTGCTGGACGCGGCACAGCCCAACCTCGCCCGGTTCGTCCTCACCGACGCCCGGGCGCGCAGCGCGTACCCCGACTGGGACCACCTGGCCGACGAGCAGGTCGCCGCCCTCAAGCAGGGCCCGTTCCGGGCCTACCCGCCGATGGCCGCGCTGGCGGACGAGCTGACCATCACGGCGGGTGACGCCTTCACCCGGCGCGTCGAGACAGTGCCCAGCCTGCCGAAGGCCAACGGCATCCTCCGCCTCGCCCATCCCGAGGCAGGCATGCTTCGCCTCGCGTACGAGACCCTCGAACTCCCCGCGGACGACGACCAGCGCCTGATCGTGTACCTGCCCGCCGACGCGACGACCTCCGCCGCGCTCGACCGCCTCGACAGCCAACACCCGCAACCGCTGCGCCTCGTGGCCGGATGACACCGACCGTCCCGGAGGAGTCCGGGACGGTCGGTCGACGCGCTCAAATCATCGTCTGGGACTTGGCCTCCATGTCGGCGGCGGCCTCCTCCTTGGACTCGCGGGTCAGCGGCTTGCCGCCCGGGGCCGGCGCCTCACCGCCGAGCGGGTCGGCGCCGCCGGTGGCGCCCTGCGGACCGGCGCCCCTCAGTTGCGTGTTGGGCAGCGTCAGCGTGACCACCACCGCCAGGATCGCGATCACACCGGCGGTCAGGAAGACCATGTCCAACGCGTCGACGAAAGCTCCCTGGATGGCCGCGCGCACCGGCCCCGGCAGGGCCAGGATGGTCGCCGGATCGTTGATCGAGATGTTGGAGCCGCCACTCGCCGCCACGGCGGCCTGCTCCTGCGGCGGGAGCTGCGCGATCGCGCCGGGCAGCCGGTCCGCGAGCCCGCTGGTCAGCCGGGACGAGAGCACCGTGCCGAGGATCGCCACCCCGAACGAACCACCCAGCGACCGGAAGAACGTGGCCGACGAGGTCCCGGCCCCCAGGTCACGCACGGACACCGCGTTCTGCACGGCCAGGATCAGCGACTGCATGCACAGACCCAGCCCGACGCCGATCACCACCATGAACCCGAAGGCCACCCAGAGCGAGGTGGTCACCTCCAGGCGGGTGAACAGGAACATGCCGACCAGGAGGGTCACCGAACCGGCAACCGGGAACCACTTGTACCGGCCGATCCGGGTCATCGCGCGACCGGTCAGGATCGAGGTGATGATGATGCCGGCCATCATCGGCAGCATCAGCAGACCACTGCGGGTCGGCGAGGCGCCCTTGACGATCTGCAGGTACAGCGGGATGAAGATGATCGAGCCGAACATCACCAGACCGATGATGAGCAGCGCCGAGTTGGCCAGGGCGAAGGTGGCGCTGCGGAACAGCCGCAGCGGCAGGATCGGCTCGGCGACCCGGGCCTCCTGGAGGACGAAGAGCACCCCCAGCACCGCACCGACGACGAACAGACTGATGATCACGCCGGAGCCCCAGGCGTACTCGTTGCCGCCCCAGCTCAGCGCGAGCAGCAGCGCACTCACCCCGGCGACCAGCAGGCCGGCACCGAGCCAGTCGATCGAGTGGTCCCGGCGTTCGAACGGGATCAACCGCATCACGTGGTAGCAGACCACGATGGCCAGGATCGCCAGCGGCACGTTGATGTAGAAGATCCACCGCCAGTCGGTCTCCGCGAAGTACCCACCGACCAGCGGCCCGGCCACCGACGAGATTCCGAAGACGGCACCGAACAGACCCTGGTAGCGCCCGCGCTCCCGGGGGGACACCACGTCCGAGATGATGGTGAACGCGAGCGTCAGCAGACCACCCGCGCCGAGGCCCTGGATGCCCCGGGTGATGATCAGCTGGGTCATGTTCTGGGACAAGCCGGCCAGCAACGAACCGACCAGGAACGTGCCGATCGAGAAGAGGAAGACCGGTCTGCGCCCGTACAGGTCGGCCATCTTGCCGTACAACGGGGTCGACGCGGTCGAGGCGAGCAGGTACGCGGTCACGACCCACGAGTAGTGGTTGATCCCGCCCAACTCGCCCACGATGGTCGGCAGGGCCGTGCCGACGATGGTCTGGTCGAGCGCGGCCAACAGCATGCCGGTCATCAGACCGACCATGAGCAGTCGGATCTGCTGACGGTTCAGCACCGGCGCGTCAGAGGCTTCGGTGGTCATGTGCCCTTCTATCCCGACAGCCAGAGAACATGCCGGCATCCCCCAAAAAACCCCCGCCCCCTAAGTTGATCATGAAGTTATCGCCCTGACACGCTGCCCCGGGCCAGGTGGCAATAACCTCATGATCAACGGGCGAAAGAGGGTTGGGGTCAGACGGCGAAGGTTTGGGTGATCTTCTGGCAGAAGGCGGGGAGGTCGTCGGGGTTGCGGCTGCTGGTCAGGTTGCCGTCGGTCACGCACTCCTCGTCCACCCAGGTCGCGCCCGCGTTGGTCAGGTCGGTACGCAGGGTGGGCCAGGAGGTGATCCGGCGACCACGCACCACGTCCGCCTCGATGAGCGTCCACGGGCCGTGGCAGATCACCCCGACGGGCTTGCCCGCGTCGAAGAACGCCTTCACGAACCGCACCGCATCCGGGTCGCCCCGCAGGAAGTCCGGGTTCGCCACCCCACCGGGCAGCACCAGCGCGTCGTAGCCGGCGGCGTCCGCCTTGCCCACGGTCACGTCCACGTCGTACGTCTTGGACTGGTCCAGGTGGTTGAAGGACTGGATGGTGCCGGGCTTCAGCGAGACCAGCTCGACCGTCGCGCCGGCGTTCTCGACCGCCTCGCGCGGCTGGACGTACTCGACCTCCTCGACGCCGTCGGTGGCCAGGAAGGCGATCCGCTTGCCGTTCAATGCCGCTGCCATGTCGGTACATCTCCTTTCCGGGGGTTACCTCAATCCCCTTCCCAGCCCGCAACGCCCGAAACAGACCCGACCGGTGACGAACCACCGGAAGGCGTACGACCAGCGGCGGGACCGACCGGAACGCAGGTTTGGCCAGGGGGGCGGTGGGGACCCGGGGAGGCATGGCAGGAGCAGCAGCGGAACAGCGCCGGCTCGCCACCGTCGTGGAGAGCTGGCTCGGACGCCCGGTCCTGATCGTCGGTGACGCCATGTTGGACGAATGGCGGTTCGCCGACTCCGATCGGCTCTGCCGGGAGGCACCAGCTCCGGTCCTGACCCTGCGCAGACGGATCTCCGCAGCCGGTGGTGCCGCGAACACCGCGGTCAACGTCGCCGCGCTGGGCGGCCGGGCGGTGCTGGTGGCACCGGTCGGCGCCGACGTGGCCGGCGACGAACTGCACGACTGTCTGGACCGCGCCGGCGTCTGGGACCGCACTGTCAACCAGCCGGGACGACCCACCCCGGTCAAGCGGCGGATGCTGGCCGGTAACCAGATCCTGTTGCGCGAGGACTCCGGCGACCCGGACGACGCCCTCGACCCGGAGGGCGTGAGCCGGCTGCTCACCGCGCTGGCCTGCGCCACCGAGGAGCTGCGCGCCGCCGCCGGCGGGGAGGCGCCGACCCTGGTGGTCTGCGACTACGGCCTGGGTGCGCTGCCCGCGCCGGTCCGCGCGTGGTTGGTCGAGCAACGCGAGCGGTACGCCACTGTCGCGCTGGACGCCCACGACCTGGCCGACTGGCGGGGGCTCGCGCCGACAGTCGTCACTCCCAGCTTCGCCGAGGCGACCCGGCTGCTGGCCCGTGCCGGCGCTACGACCCGGCTGACGGGCGGGACGGAACTGCACCTGGAACACCCGGACATCGACCCGGCCGACGGGCCCTCCGAGATGACAGTGGGCGCGGCCCCGGGCGGGGTACGTGCCGACGACGCCGCCGAACGCACCACCGACCGCCCCGGCCCGGTCGGTGAGCCGATCCGAGGCGAGGGCCGGGTGGCACTCACCGGCGACGGGCTCAGCGTCACCGGCACCGGCGTCACGGTGAACACCCGGGCCGGGGAGGGCGTCGACCGGGCCGTACTGGCCGAGTCGCGGCTGGCCGAGTTGCGCGCGCACACCGGAGCTGACGTGGTGGCGGTGACCCTGGACACCGAGGGTGCTGTCGTCGGCGGTGCCGACGGGGCGCCACGACGCAGCCACAGCACCCCGGTTCCGGCCAGTCACGCCGTGGGCGCGGGGGACGCGTACCTGGCGGCGATGACGTTGGCCCTGGCCGCCGACGCGCCGCTGCCCACCGCCGCCCAGCTCGCCCAGTTGGCGGCCACCATCACCGTCTCCGACACCGGCACCTGTGTGTGCCGGCGGGAGGACCTGCTCACCGCGCTCGACCAACCGACCGGGACCACGGACCGCTCGGCGCTGGTCGGCACCGACGAGTTGGACGCGATCGTCGCCGAGTACCGCGAGGCGGGACGGTCGGTGGTGTTCACCAACGGCTGCTTCGACGTGCTGCATCGCGGCCACGTGCGCTACCTGGAACAGGCCCGCGCCCTGGGCGACCTGCTCATCGTGGCCGTCAACTCGGACGGCAGCGTACGACGGCTGAAGGGCCCGGACCGCCCGGTCAACCCGGTCGAGGACCGGGGCGCCCTGCTCGCTGCCCTGGCCTGTGTGGACCACGTCGTGGTCTTCGAGGAGGACTCACCCGCCGCGCTGATCGAGGCGGTCCGGCCGGACGTCTACGTCAAGGGCGGCGACTACCCGCCGGAGCTGGTCCCGGAAGCCCCGCTGGTGCGTCGTCTTGGCGGACAGGTGCGCACCCTCGGGTACGTGCCGGACCGGTCCACCTCCGCGATCATCGAGCGGATCCGGACGCACAGTCAGGACCCGGCTCCGCGCGCCACGGACCGGGTGCCCGATGAGTCGCTGAGCACCCGCACCCAGGCGTCGTGAACCGCCCCCTCGACCTCGGCGCCCCGGAGGAGTTCCGCGCCGACCGGCTGCTCGACGTGCTGATTCCGACCCGGAACCGGCCCGCCGAGTTGGCTGTCACCCTGGCCGGGCTCGCCGCCCAGGACGGGGTACCCGGCTTCGGGGTGGTGGTCAGCGACCAGTCCGACGGGGAGCCCGCGTACGCGCACCCCGCCGCGGCCACCATGGTCAGGGCGCTGCGCCAGCGGGGTCACCCGGTGCTGCTGACCCGTCGGCTGCCCCGCCGGGGGTTGGCCGAACATCGGGCGTACCTGCTCGCCGCCTCGGCCGCCCGGTACGTCCTCAACCTCGACGACGACATCTGGTTGGAGCCGGGGGCGGTGCACCGGCTGGTCACGGCGATCGGTGAGCTGGGCTGCGGGTTCGTCGGCAACGGCGTGCACGGGCTGTCGTACACCGACGACGTGCGGCCGGAGTCGCACGGGCACTACGAGGAGTGGATCGGCCCTCCGACGCCGGAGCGGATCCGCCCGGACACCCCGGAGTGGAACCGCGCCCGGATCCACTCGGCGGCCAACCTCCTGCACGTCACCGAGCAGTTGGCGCTGCCGCCGGGCGCGTGGCGGGCGTACAAGGTCTCCTGGATCGGCGGGTGTGTGCTCTACGACCGGGCCAGGCTCGTCGACGTCGGCGGTTTCGACTTCTGGCGTCGGGTGCAGGAGAAACACCAGGGTGAGGACGTGGCCGCGCAGCTCGCGGTGCTGGCCCGGTACGGCGGGGCGGGCATCCTGCCCAGCGGCGCGTACCACCTGGAGTCTCCGACCACCGTCACCGACCGGGACGTCGAGGCGTGGGAGGTGGTCCTCGCCGAGGAGGACACCCCCCAGCCGGCCTGATCGCCGTCACTCGGCGCTGAGCAGCTCCCGGGCCGCTTCCAGCACCTCGACCACCGGAACGTCCGCCACGAACGAGTCCCGGTGTGGGCACTCGCCGTCGCCGGGGCGGTGCGGGTAGATGCCCGGTGTGCAGTCCACCCCGCAGACCGGGCAGTGCACAGTCCAGGAACAGATCGGCCGGTGCCGACCCCGCAGCGGGTTCGCCGTGTTGATCAGGTTGCCGACCCAGAAGATGCCCACCGTGGACGTGCCCACCGCGGCGGCCACGTGCAGCGGGCCGGTGTCGTTGGAGACGACCAACGCGCAGTCGGCGTAACAGCCCAGCAAGCCGCCGAGGCTGAGCGTCCCGACCTGCGGCCGGACCGGAACCCCGGCCGCCGCGACGACCCGGTCCACCACGTCCTGCTCGGAGGGCGTACCCGTGACCAGCACCTCGTAGCCGTCACCATGCAGCTCACGGGCCACCTCGGCGAAGCGCTCGGCGGGCCAGCGGCGGCGGGTGTCGCTGCACCCCGGAGCCAGCGACACCCGCCGCCGCTGGCTCCGGGGTGCAGCGCCACCCGCTGTCGGTTCGCCGGCCCGAGCACCTGGGCCGCTTCGGCCCGGTCGGCGTCGGTAACGGTCAGCGTCGGAGTGATGGTGGTTGCCGGTGCCCCGACCAGCGCCACCACCTCCAGGTAGCGGATCACCTCGTGCTGGTAGTAGACGTAGCGGAGCCACCGGTCCAGCGGCGGCGCGTCCTCGGCGCGTAGGCCGACGGTCACCCGGGCACCCAGACGACTCATCAGCGGGTTCGAGTTGGCGCCACCACCGTGGATCTGCACCGCCAGGTCGAACCCCTCACCGGAGGCAGCGGCGACGAACTCGTCCATCGACGACTCCGGCTCACCCGGGTCGGGCGCACGGATGCCGGGTGCCGGCGGCACCACCAGCACCCGGTCCACCGGGCCGGGCCGGTCGCGCCAGAGCTTCGCGTGCCAGGGCGCGCCGAGCAACACGATCTCCGCCGAGGGGTACGCGGCGCGCAGCGCGTCCAGCGCCGGAAGGGCGAACACGAAGTCGCCCAGCGCGTTGGCGCGGAGCACGGCGATCCGCCGCACGTCGGGAAGGCGCTCGGCGGTCGGGCCGAGCACGGACGGGGTGACCACGCAGCCCGCTACTGCCGGTCGATCTCGCCGACGGTGTCCGGGCGGTGCAACTCCCGGTCCGCAGCGGGATCGGCAGGCATCGGCGTACCCGTGGAGAGGTCACCGGAGCGCGGGCCGGTGCGACCGACGGTGATGGTGCGCGGTGCGGGCCGGGTCGCCCGCGGCAACCGGACCCGGAGCAGGCCGTGGTCCATGACCGCGTCGATGGCGTCCGGGTCGACCCGGGACGGCAGGTTGACGCGGTACTCGAAGCCGCGGGTCTCGAACCCACCGGGGATGCCCTGGTCGGCGTTGACCTCCGCCTCGGATCGGGCCCGCACGCACAACTCGAGGTCGTCCAGCTCGACCGCGACCTCTTCCGGGGCCACGCCGGGCAGCCGGACGACGACCTCCCAGCCGTCCGAGGTCTCGGTCAGTTCGACGTCGGACGCGCCGGCCCTGCCGCCGACCAGGCGGCTCAGCTCGGCGCGCAGCGACTGCAACTCGCCCATCGGGTCCCAGCCCTGCTGTCGGCCGCCTCGCCAACCCCGGCCGAAGCCGCCGGTCTGCTGCTCGCTCATCACACGTCTCCGATCCGCCGTGCGGCCGCGGGCGGCCGTAGTGAACTGGGCGCGTCCAGGTTGGCGTCGCGGTCGACGCCCACGCCGAGCCGGTCGACCAACTCGCCGCCCAGCCAGGCGCTGATGCCGAGGATCGCCACAGCGACCACCTCGATGGCGATCAGCGCGCCGCCGGCGGCACGCGAGTCCGCGTTGAGCCGGACCGCCCAGACGGCCGCGAAGAGCAGGATCACCGCGACGTTGGCGGCCGCGTGCAGCAGACCCACCCGCTTGGCGCGGGTGCCGGTCGGGATCGCCAGCAGGTCGAACGAGCCGGCCACCGCGGCGAGCAGGCCGCCGATCAGACCGACGGTGATGTTCCAGTACGCGACCTCGGCGAGGAAGTCGGGACCGCCGACCGTGTCCACCAGGTCGAACAGCACTGCGGTGACCAGCAGCGCAACCGGGAACATGACCAGCATCGGATGGACTGGGTGACCCAGCACCTTGAGTCGGCTCTCCATCTCCCGGCCTCCACTGGTCGGCGTGCTGCGGACGGTTCGTGCGGCGGGCGTGTCGGGTGAGGCCGTACCCCCGACAACGGGGCACAAACCTCACCCTGGTCACGGCGGCCTAGGCTGACGGATGGTGGCGCCCGCCAACGGGTCAACGCCTGAGGGAGGACCAACGTGACGGTGGAGATCACTTCGCACGAGGAGCTGCGCGACCTGCTCGGTGCACCGAACGCACGGGCCGCCAACAAGGAACGCGTCCGCCTGCACGAGCGGGACCGCGAATGGCTCGCCGCCTCGCCGTTCTGCCTGGTGGCCACGGC
>NZ_JBSFBM010000038.1:0-29098 GCF_053592955.1 Micromonospora sp. NPDC002411
GCTGGACACGGCCGAGATGCCCCTGGCCATGCTCTTCTTCGGCCGTCCCCCGGAAGGGCTGCTCGGCGCCGACGCCGCACTCACCGTGATCACCATGGCCGGGCTACGGTTGCCCGACCTCAAGATCGAACGCGAGTACTGGTCGGCCGAGGAGGCGCTGGCCCTGCCGATGCTGCACACCGCGCACCGGCTCGCCGTCCGGCGCTGCTACGGCGGCTCGATGTCGTCCCGCAAGCTGGTCGGCCTGGACGAGGCGCACTTCATGGAGGGTTGGCGGTCCGGGCGCTCGTTCCTGGTCCGGCTCGCCCGCGACTCCCGTAAGTGGAACCTCGCCGCGCTGGTCGCCTCGCAGAACCCCCGCGACATCCTCGGCCTCGACGTGCAGAACCTCGTCTCCACTGTCTTCGTCGGCCGCATCGCTGAGGACGCCGAGATCGCCTCCGAAGCGCTGCGACTGCTGCGGGTGCCGGTGAACGACGGCTACGAGGCCACTCTCGCTTCGCTCTCCGCCGCCGACACCAACTCGGCCTCCCGCCTCGGCTTCCGCGAGTTCGTGATGCGCGACGTCGACGGCCGGGTGCAGAAGGTCCGCGTCGACGTCTCGTACGTCGAAGGGCTGCTGGACCACCTCGACACGACGCCGGCCGCGATCGCCGCGGCGGCCGGAGTCCTACCGAGCATCCCCCTGCCGGATCTGGAGGCGTGACATGGCTAGGGCCTGGGTCAAGGTCCTCGGTCGAGCCGAGGCGGAGGGCCGGGCCGCTGGCCCTGGGGCCCGGGCAAGGATCGCGTCGTTTCTGCTCGCCCTCGGCGTCCTGGCCGGGGCCACCCTCACCTGGCCGCTGATCGGTGCGGAGGCCGCAGCCGCCGCACCGCCCGTCGCCCAGGCCCGCGCCGACCTCTGCACGACAGCCGAATGGCAGGCCGACTTCCGCGCCTGCGTACAGAAGCTTCAGACAGTAAGCGAAGACGAGGTCAAGTGCCGTAACGCGCCGACCCCGGGCACTCCGGACTCGGGCCTCGCCGGCTGGTTCGCCGCAGCACCGCCGAAGGACGCAGCGAATGGAGTGGCAGGCCGGTACAGCCTTTACGGCTACGGTGGCTACAGCTACAACACCTACGACATCGAAGGTGGCTGCGCCTCCAGCGTGCTGCATCCGGACTACAAGTTCACCACCACGATCGCCAATGGCGAATTCATGGCCGCCACGGCAATCATCGGTGCGTCCAACGCACTTCGTGAGCGTGCCTGGGACCCCGGCTCGATGTGGGGCTGGGCGGACCCGCTGGTCGAGCAGGCCACCAAGGCCGTGTACGAGAAGGTGTTCAGCGTCTTCGGCATCATCACCCTCTGCGTGGTGGGGCTCTATCTGCTCTGGCGGTCCCGTCAGTCAGACATGAGCAACGCGATGACCACCGCAGGCTGGGCGCTTCTGGTGATGGTCGCGGTCACGGCACTTGCCGCCTGGCCGGTCAAGTCGGCCAATATCGCGGATGGCGCACTTGTCACAAGTCTCGGAGTCGTGCATGACGCCGTCGGCCCGCAGGCGAAGGAGCCGGACCCCGGGCGGTGCCTCGACCCCGACCCGAACCGTTGTAAGGACCTCCGCACGCCCGCCGTCCGAGCCAGCGACACCGCTACCGAGACCATGCTTTACCGGAACTGGCTCCGCGGGGTGCTGGGTTCGGCGGACAGCGAGACCGCCCGCAAGTATGGCCCCGCCTTGTACGACGCCAAGGCGCTCTCCTGGGAAGAGGCCGAGAAGCTGCGCGCCAACCCGGCTACCCGGGAGGCGACCATCAAGGCCAAGCAGCAACAGTGGGCACGGGTTGCCCAGCAGATCCAGACCGAGGACCCGGAGGCGTACGAGTACCTCCAGGGCGTGCGGGACATGGACCGGGTCGGCGCGGGGTTCATCGCGGTGCTGGCCGCGTTGCTCTTCGCGATGTTCGACCTGACGGCGTCGTTGCTGGTCCTGCTGGGTTTCCTCATCTTCCGATGGGCGGTGATCGCGGCACCGATCCTGGGTACCGTGGGTCTGCTCCGGCCCGCCAGCGCCGGCCTACGACGGTTGGCGAACGCCGTGGTCGCCGCGGTGTTCAACATCGCCATCTTCGGCACCGGGGCCGCGATCTACCTTTTCGCGGTGGATCTGATCATGAGCACACCAACCCTGGCAGGTTGGCTTCAGGTAGTGCTCGTCTGGCTCTGCGGGGTGGTCGGCTGGCTGTTGCTGCGGCCGTACCGACGGATCACCCAACTCGGCGGCAAGGACAGCAGCGAGGCGGTCAGTTCGGCCGGCTCCTGGCACCGCCGATTCTTCCGCGACATGCGGACCGCTGCACGACTGGACGTGGCAGAGCCGGGCGGCACGGCCGAGCCGGTGGGCGGGCGTCGACGGTCACCCGACGCGGAGCAGACCCGACTGCGCCCGGAGGCCCGCCGGGAGGACCCGGTTCCGACGCCGTCGGCCGCCGTCGAGGGTCAGCGTGAGAGGGGACGCCCCGACGGCCGGGAACGCCCCGACGAGGCACCGGCGGCCGAGACCGGAGGCCGGGGCCGCCCTGTCGCCCCTCAGCCACGTCGCCGGCAGCCGGCAACGTGGACCGAGCCGGACGTGCCGGCCGAGAACCCGTCGTTCGTCGTCTACCGGCCGGGGTCGACGGAGCGCACGCCGGACCGCTCCGGACCGCGGGTGCGCTCAGAGGCGCGGTGACGGTGATGCGACGGGCGCTGGAGTTCCTCTTCACCCGGGCGTTGCGGTCCCGGCTGGGCGTTGCGTTGGTCATCGCTGTACTCGTGTTCGGCGTGCTCGGCGCAGCCCGGTTGATGTCTGGCTCTCTCGATCCGACGGACGGTTTGAGCAGCCGCCCGAACAAGCCGATCACCACAGTGGACCCGACGACCGGTGACGACGGTGTGCTCTCCAACGAGGCTCCGCCGTCACCGGTGACGTCCCCCGGTGCCCGAACGCCCGAACAGACCGCAGACCGTTTCGCGAAGGCATGGCTGGGTCGCCCCGGGATGACCACCGAGGAGTGGCAGGCCGGCCTCCGGCCGCTCTCCACGCCGGCCCTGAGCGAGAAGTTGGCCGGTGCCGAACCCGAGACTGTGCCCGCCGAGCAGGTCACCGGCCCACCGACCATGCGGGAGCGCACCGAGACGTTCGTCGAGTTGCTACTTCCGCTGGACAACGGTCGGCTGCGGCTGGAACTGGTCACCTCCGACAAGGGGTGGATGGTCGACGTGGTGGATTGGGAGCGGCCGTGACTGCCGGCAGGGGTCCTGCCCTTCGCCGGCCGGTGCGGGTCGGCGTGATCGCCACGATGCTCACCGGTGTGCTGCTTCTGCTCTGCTGCACCGGCGGGACCGCGGCGTTCTTCCTGAGTGGGCTCGGCGGCGACGCGGAGGACGGGGACAACCTGGCTGGCTGGGGTTGCGGACCGGTCCGTCCGGTGGACATCGTGGGCGAGTTGCCGCGGTTCACCGAGTACGGCGACGCGCAGGTCCGCAACGCCGCGATCATCATCAAGGTCGGTCAGGACATGGGCGTCCCCTCGCGGGGTTGGGTGATCGCCCTGGCAACCGCGATGCAGGAGTCAGCCCTGCGCAACCTGGCGAACAGAGCCGAGCCCGAGTCCCTCAGCCTGCCGAACGAGGGCGTCGGGGCCGACCACGACTCGCTGGGGCTGTTCCAGCAACGGCCCGGTTGGGGGTCGGTCGCCGAGCGGCTGACTCCCTCGTATGCAGCTCGAAAGTTCTACGAGAAGTTGGTCAAGGTCCGCAGTTGGCAGCGCCGACCGCTGACGGTGGTGGCGCAGCAGGTCCAGGTCAGCGCCTATCCGGACGCGTACGCCAAGCACGAGGAGTTGGCCAGCAAGCTCGTGAACGCGCTGGCCGGCGGCGCGGCCCGCACCGTCGAGATCAACGGCAAGGCGGTGTGCGACGCGGCCGAGCGCGGCGAGATTGCTGCCTCCGGTTGGACCGCACCGATCCCCGGCGACGTCGGATCCGGCTTCCGCACCGCCAGCCGACCCAGTCACCACGGGGTGGACATCGGCGCGGCGAAGGGCACCGAGATACGCGCTGCGGCGGCCGGTCGAGTACTGGTCGCTGATTGCGACCCCGACAACAGGAATCGCCGGGACTGCAACGTCGACGGGTACCCGGACAAGGGCGGCTGCGGCTGGTACGTCGACCTGCTGCACGCCGGTGGCTACATCACCCGCTACTGCCACATGGTGGTCCAGCCGCGCGTCACGGTGCATCAGATCGTTGCGGCAGGCGACGTGATCGGGCAGGTGGGCAGCAGCGGCAACTCCTCCGGCCCGCATCTGCACTTTGAGGTGCACGAGCGCAACAACCGGAAGAGCTCCGGCGCCGTCGATCCGGTTCCGTTCATGCGCGAGCGGGGCGCCCCGCTGCGTGCCGCCGAGTGAGGCCACCGCAAGCATGACCGGACCGTTGCCGGACCCGTTCGCCGATCAGCCAGACTGGGCGCCCCGGCCGCCCCGGCCGCTGACCGTCGTGCCCGCCACCGAGCGGGTGGAGCTACGTGGGCGACGGGTGCTGGTAGGGCTGCCGGGGTTGGGTTGGCGAGGAGACCTGCGCGCGGACGACCGGGTGGTGCAGAACGCCCGGACCTACGTGCCGGTGATCCCCGAGCACGAGTGGTACCGGGCCGAAGCCGATCAGGTGGAGGTGTTCGCTCCGCTGGTGCCGGTCGAGCGGGTCTGGGTGGAGACGGTTGGCAGCCGCCCAGTGGCGGAGGGTGAGCGGGAGACCGGCATCCGGTTGGTCTCGCTGGACGGACCAGCACACCGGCCACCCACACCCGTCTTCGAGGCCGACGCGGTGACCGGTCGGCGGGTGGTGCACGTCGAGGGCGGCCTTGAACATCGCGACCTGCGGGCAGTCACCGAGACCTACTCGGGTGCGGAGGGAGACATCTGCGTCCGGATCACGCCGGAGGTGGAGTGGTACCGATGGGCCTGGCGCGGCCAGTCACCCACCACCTTGGAGGTGCCGGTCCACTTGTTGTGGGTCGAGTGAGGTCAATCAACCTTGCTACCGCTACAGACCAGCCAGCCATTTTGCTTCTCGACGTCGAATCGCCACGTGTCCGTCAGGCTCTGCTGCACGCCATCCACCGTGGCGCTACGCCGAATGACCGTCACGACCGAGCTGGTGCTGCCGTGGTCATTGACCTCCAGGCTGCCCCAACTGACATGGATAGTGACGCCAAGTTGCTGCTCACGCACAAGGAGGTCGCTCCGCAGGGTCCGGATAGCCTCCAACTGCGCCCCACCCTCGCAGGTGTAAAGGTCTGCTCTCGCGTCGTTGCGGTCCACGAGGAATGCGCGTAGGTAGTTGTCCACGGCCACGTCGGGTGCGCTGCGATCGGGGGCTGCCGCCCGGTTGTACAGCACATAGCCCGTGACGGCTCCGGCCATGCAGAGCACAGCGAGGACCCCGGCGACGACCGTGAACACGGTCCGCATTCGACGGCGCGGCGGCTGAGGCGCCGGTGGTGCCGCAGCCGGCGGCAGCTGCTCGGACGGTGCCCGTTGGGCCGGTACGCGGGAGACCTGGGAACCGGCGGGGGGCTGCACTGATTCCACCTCCTGAAGTTATCGGCTGGACGCCTCGGAGCCAATGCCTCAGATCCAGCGGATCGTGACGGACCCCTCCCCACCGGTGAGATCCACGACATCCCCGGCGCACCGCCGAGGCACCTCCCGGAGGAGCGGACCCGGCTGGGATACCGTCTCTGCTGGGGAGGGGTTGCCAACCTCGGGCAGAGGGGGTGGACGCGGTGGCCGGTCCGAAGGCACGTACGAACCGCGCCGCAGCTCTGCACCGTCGGGCGGCGGCAGTCGCGACCGCCGCTGCCGGGATCCTGGACGAGACGCGACCGGCCCCGGCCGATCAACGCCGCCAGTACGAGGTGGCCGACCGCCTGCGCGAGGTCGCGGCACGACTGGCTCCGGGTTGGTCGGGTGCGGCACTGGACTCACTGACCGTGGACACTCCGGCGGGTGATGGTCCGCCGCTGTTCGTGCGGGTCGGCACGGCGACGCCGTTGGATGACGCCCGATTTCCCGCGTTGGTGCCGTTGGTGGGCACCGGTCATCTGAGCGTGGACGCGGACGCCCGGGAGCCGCGGGTGGCGGGTCTGCTCCGGGCCGTACTCCTGCGGTTGTTGGGTGCGACACCGGCGGGTGCCCTGTTGGTTCGTGCGGTGGATGCCACTGGTTCGGTGCTGACGTCGTTCGGTCCGCTCGCCGATGCTGGCCTGTTGCCGCCGCCTGCGGTGGATGTGACGGGTCTGCGTGCGGTGTTGACCGAGGCAGAGCAGTGGGTCACGCCGGGTGCGAGTGGGCGGCGTCGCCACGACCGCACGTTGTTGTTGGTGGTCGCGGCGTTGCCGGAGTCGACTGGCCCGAGCGACCTGGCACGGCTTGAGGCGCTGGCCGAGCAGGGCCCGGTGGCGGGGTTGCATCTGGTGGTGGCCGGTTGGCCCCCGGCCGGCCCGTACGCGGTCCGGGCGCCGCTCCCGCGTACCACCGCTGTGGCCTTACGCAACGCGTACGCGTTGGTCGGCGATCCGCCGGGGGCGTCCTTCGCCGGGCCGGGCGCGGATCCCCCGGGTGGGTTGAACTCGCCGGTGTTCGTGGAGTCGGATCCGCCGGCCGAGTTGGTGGATGCGGTTTGTCGACGGCTGGCCGAGCAGGTGGAGGCGGGTTCACGGTTGGCGTTGGCGGCTCTGCTGCCGCCGACGGGTGAGCGTCTGTGGGAGTCAGACTCCGTGGACGGAATGACGACAACTGTCGGCGATGCCGGAGGCCGGTCGGTGCCGCTGGGCTTCACCGAGTTGACGCCGCACTGGCTGGTGAGTGGCCGTTCCGCAGGGGGCCGTGCGGCGTTCCTGACCACGGCGTTGCTGGGCCTGGCCGCCCGGTACGGCCCGGACGAGCTGTCGCTCTACCTGGCGGATCTCGGCGAGGGTGAGTCCTTCGTGGAGTTCCTGCAGACCGAGCGGGACCGGTCGTGGATTCCGCAGGTGCGGGCTGCCGCGATGGCCGCGGACCGGGAGTACGTGCGGGACCTGCTCGACGAGCTGACGGCCGAGGTGCGGAGGCGGGCGGAGGCGGCGGCGCGGGCCGGCGGGCAACGGTTCGCGGAGCTGCGTCAGCATCAGTCGCTGCCCCGAATCGTCTGTGTGGTGGAGAACGTGCCGTTGCTCTTCGCCGAGCGGGACCGGCTGGCCGCCGAGGTGGCGGCCCAGGTGGACGGGCTGGCCCGGTCCGGTCGGGCGTTCGGCGTACACCTGGTGTTGGCCGGCGCGGGTGAGCTGGGGTTGAGTGTCCGCGCGGACGCCGGTCACCGGGATTCGGTGCTCGGGCAGTTTCCGGTGCGGGTGGCGTTGCCGGGCGGCAGCCCGGTGCTGGAGCCGACGAACGACTCGGCGGCCGGCCTGCCGGTGGGCAGCGCGGTGGTCAACACCGCCGGAGGGCTCGGCGGTCCTCGGGGTGCGATCCGGGGTCACGAACGCCTGATCCGCTATCCGGACCCGCAGGACCACCCGGAGGTGGTGGAGGAGCTTCGGCACGAGTTGTGGGCGGCCCGCCCTGCCGGGTCGGTGCCGCCGGTGGTTTTCGCCGGTTACGCCCGACCTCTGCTGAGCAACGATCCGCGGCACCGGGCGGCGTTGGCCGGGCAGGCGCACGGGCCGGCCGCGCTGCTGGGCCGTGCGGTGGACCTGGCCCGCTCGACGGTCGCCGTGCCGTTGGGGCCGGCGGCCGGGCGTAACCTCGCGGTGCTGGGTTCGGGTGCCGCGGCGGGCGGGCTGTTGGCGACGGCCGCCCGGAGCACCGCCGACCATCATCCGCCGGGCACCGCTCGTTTTCTGGTGGCGGCACCGGATCCGAGCTCGCGGGCGCTGGCGGAGGCGTTGACCGCCGAGCTGGCCACCCGGCATTCGGCCGAGGTGGTGGACCTGCCGACGCTGCTGGCGGATTCGGCCGATGACCTGCCGACGTACCTGGTGGTCTTCGGTCTGGACCGGCCGGGCCCCCGGGAGTTGCCGGTGGACCGGCTGCGGGCGTTGCTGCGGGACGGGCCTCCGACCGGGAGGCACCTGCTGGGCTGGTGGCGTGCGGTGCCGCCGTTCGCGGCGTTGTTCGAGCCGGCGGGCGAGGTCGACAAGCTGGCCGCCGTGGTCGTGCTGGACGTGCCGGTCCCGCAGCTCACCGCCGTCTTCGGGCGACCGGTGGAGTGGCAGGTTCGCCCCGACCGGGCGGTGCTGTGGGACGGTCCCGACGAGCGGGGCCGGGTCCTGGTGCCGTTCGCTGACGAGACCGGCTGATCCGGTGGCGCGAGCGGGAGGTGTCGAGGTGGGTCCGAATGCGACGGTGACCGGGCCGGGACGGCAGCGGTCTGCTTCGGCGAACGGCGAGGTCACGCCGACGGCGGTCGAGCCCAGCGCGGTCTGGGCGGAGTACCTGGCCGCGGCGCGTCAGCTGGATGGGGTACGCCGCAGCGCGGCTGCCGCAGCCGGTGAGCAGGCCCGGTCGGCGGAGGCCGCCCGGGAGGAGCTGACGGCTGTCCGAACCGGGCTGGCGAGTCAGCAGGAGAGGCTGCGGGAGCTGGGCGTACCGGCGATCTCCCTGGTGCCGTCGCCGCCGGAGCTGACCGAGGCGGCCCGGTCGATGGCGGGCGGCCCGGCGGCGGTGCTGGCGGCGCTGCGGGCCGCGCGGGGTCGGGCCGAGGCGGCGGACGCGGCGTTGGGCACGCGCCGCCGGTTCCGGCCGGGGTCGTGGTCGGTCTGGGCGCGCAACCTCCTGGTGTACGGGCCGTTGGCGCTGGTGGTGCCGTTGATCCAGGTCGCGGTGTACGCGGCCACGGGCATCGGGCCGGCCACCGTGGCGGCGCTGATCTGTGGGCTGCCGATGCCGGCGGTCGCGTTCGTCGCCGGCTGGGTGGGCATCGGGCGGTTGTTCCGCGTCGGCCCGGCTGAGCGGCTGGACCGCACGGTGCGCTTCGGCGCGCTGGTGTGTCTGGTGCCGGCGGTGCTGGTCACGGCCGGTCTGCTGCTGGCCCTGCTCGCCGGCTGACCAGCGAGGGCTCGCGGGGCGCGGTTGGGGCAGGAACGGAACCGGCCGGCCGTCCCGGGAGGGGTCGGCCGGCCGTGGTGTGTCGGTGGGTCAGCGGGGGATGATCAGCGCCATCGCCTCGGCCCGCGACTTCGAGTCCGTCTGCAGGATGCCGCGCACCGCTGACGTGATGGTCTTGGCACCGGACTTCTGGATGCCGCGCATCGCCATGCACATGTGCTCGCACTCGAGCACGACGACGACCCCGCGTGGTTCGAGTTTGCTCATCAGCAGGTCGGCGACCTGGGAGGTGAGCCGCTCCTGCACCTGGGGTCGACGGGCGAAGACCTCGACCAGCCGGGCCAGCTTGGACAGGCCGGTGATCCGCCCGTCCGGGCCGGGGATGTAGCCGATGTGCGCGCTGCCCCGGAACGGCAGCAGGTGATGCTCGCAGAGGCTCATCACGTCGATGTCCCGGACGATCACCAGTTCTTCGTGGTTGGCCTCGAAGGTGGTGCTGAGGACCTGCGCCGGGTCGACCCGCAGCCCGGCGAAGAGCTCGGCGTACGCGCGGGCGACCCGGGCCGGGGTCTGTTGGAGCCCGTCGCGGTCCGGGTCCTCACCGACCGCGATCAGGATCTCGCGGACGGCCTTCTCGATCCGGCTCAGGTCGACGGCGTCCTCGACCGGGCGGCCGGTCAGCTTGCCGCTGATCAGCCGCGCGGCCACGTAGTCCAGCTCGTCGTCGCCGTCGGGTTCGGTCGCAGAGACGGCCAGCTCCCGGTGGGGGGAGCTGGCCGTCGGGTCGTTGCTCAGTGCGTGCCGTCCGAGTTGTTGGACGGCGCCCCACCGCCGACCGACGCCTGCGCGCCGTCAGCCTGGGCCTGCGCCTTGAGCTTGTCCTTCTCCGCAGGGGTGAGCACGGGCGGCTCGGTGGAGGGCTGGCGCTTGCCGAAGCCGTTGTACGGTGCCAGCGGCGGGCGCTTGACCACCCGGGAGCAGATCCGCGCCATGTCGGCGGTGGAGAGAGTCTCCTTCTCCATCAGCTCGAGCACGATGTTGTCCAGGACGTCCCGGTATTCCACCAGGATCTCCCAGGCCTCGTCGTGCGCCAGCTCGACCAGTGCCCGCATCTCGCCGTCGATCTCGGCGGCCACCGAGTCCGAGTAGTCCCGCTCGTGGCCCATGTTGCGGCCGAGGAACGGCTCGTCTCCGCTGGTGCCGTACTTGATCGCGCCGAGCTTGGAGCTCATGCCGTACTGGGTGATCATCGCGCGGGCCAGTTGGGTGGCCTTCTCGATGTCGTTGCCGGCACCGGTGGTCGGCTCGTGGAAGACCAGCTCCTCGGCGGCCCGACCGCCCAGCGCGTACGCCAGGGTGTCGATCATTTCGGCGCGCGTCTGGGTGTACTTGTCCTCGGTGGGGAGCACCAGGGTGTGGCCCAGCGAGCGGCCACGCGACAGGATCGTCACCTTGTGCACCGGCGCGGCGTGCGGCAGCGCCCAGGCGACCAGCGCGTGCCCACCCTCGTGGTACGCGGTGATCTTCTTTTCCTGGTCGCTCATCACGCGGGTCCGTCGCTGCGGACCCGCGATCACCCGGTCGATCGACTCTTCCAGCGAGTCGTTGGTGATCGCCCGCTGGTCCTTGCGGGCGGTGAGCAGGGCCGACTCGTTGATCACGTTGGCCAGGTCGGCGCCGCTGAAGCCCGGGGTACGCCGTGCCACCGAGTCGAGGTCGACGTCGGGGGTGAACGGCTTGCCCTTGGCGTGCACCCGCAGGATGGCCTTGCGACCCTCCATGTCGGGGGCGTCCACCGGGATCTGCCGGTCGAACCGGCCTGGGCGCAGCAGCGCCGGGTCGAGGATGTCCGGCCGGTTGGTGGCGGCGATCAGGATGACCCCGCCCTTGGTGTCGAAGCCGTCCATCTCGACGAGCAGCTGGTTGAGCGTCTGCTCCCGCTCGTCGTGACCGCCGCCCATGCCGGCGCCACGGTGCCGGCCGACGGCGTCGATCTCGTCGACGAAGACGATCGCCGGGGCGTTCGCCTTGGCCTGCTCGAAGAGGTCGCGGACCCGGCTCGCGCCGACACCGACGAACATCTCCACGAAGTCGGAGCCGGAGATGGAGTAGAAGGGCACCCCGGCCTCCCCGGCGACCGCGCGGGCCAGCAGGGTCTTACCGGTGCCGGGCGGGCCGAACAGCAGCACGCCCTTCGGGATCTTGGCGCCCAGAGCCTGGTACTTCGCGGGGTTCTGCAGGAAGTCCTTGATCTCGTGCAGTTCCTCGACGGCCTCCTCGGCACCCGCGACGTCCGCGAAGGTCGTCTTCGGAGTGTCCTTGGTGATCATCTTCGCCTTGGACTTGCCGAAGTTGAGCACCCGGGAGCCGCCGCCCTGCATCTGCGACATGAAGAACAGCAGCAGAAGGACGAGCAGCGCGATCGGCAGCAGGTTGACCAGCAGGCTCACCCAGATGCTGTCCGAGGAGACCTTGACGTCGGCCGGGCCGGTGACCCGGTTGGCCGCCTTGGCGTCCAGCACCTCGTTCCAGATCTGGTCGCCAGCCTGGTACGGGAACTGAGCCTCGATCTTGTCGGTCTCGGTCTTGCCGAACTTCGTCTTCTGAGCGAGGTCCAGTTGGACCGTCTGCTCCTTGTCCTGGAAGACGACCTTTTTGATTTTGGCGGTGTGCAGCTGATCGAGCGCAACGGAAGTGTCCACGCGGTGGTAGCTGGGACCAGCGGTGAACAGTTGACTGAGCACAACGGCGCCGAGGATGACCAGGATGATCCAGACCACCGGTCGGCGGAAGAAACGCGTACGTTCCATACTGTTGTCGAGCGCCGGGGCGCCCGCATCCTCCTGATCGACGTCCTGACCGTCTGATGGTGTCGCCGCGTGTGCGGCGGCCGGAGCCGCCGTGCGGGCCGGCCTCGACCCCGAGGCGCGAAAACTGCCGCGCCGCGGTCATTCGACGGTACACCGTGTACGCGAGGAGTGAGCTTGCGAGCCCCGCAGTCGTGCACCATCAAACGCCCCGGGTCGGAACCGGCGTGGCGGGGAGTCCGGCCCGGCCACCCGAACGCCCGGTCACGCGGTCGAGGGGGTCGGGCGCGGAGTAACCTCCGGGCCACCGTGGTCCACGGTAACCGCAACACCTGAGAGCGCGCTGAACGTCGGCTTGATGGATGCCGATGCGAATGGGCCTCATACCGCCGTCGAGCCGCCGCTACGGCTCGCAGCCGGGACGTCAGGAGCGGGCGTAGACCTCGGGCTTGAGCACGCCGACGTACGGCAGCTCTCGGTAGCGCTCACCGAAGTCCAGGCCGTACCCGACCACGAACTCGGTGGGGATGTCGAAGCCGACGTACTTCACCGGGACCGGCACCTTGACCGCGTCCGGCTTGCGGAACAGCGCGACCACCTCGACGCTCGCCGCCGAGCGTGACTCCAGGTAGCGCAGCAGCCAGGAGAGGGTGAGCCCGGAGTCGACGATGTCCTCGACGACCACCACGTGCCGACCGGCGATGTCCCGGTCCAGGTCCTTAAGGATGCGGACCACGCCGGACGAGGTGGTGCCCTGGCCGTAGGAGGAGATGGCCATGAAGTCCAGCTCGGCCGGCGGGCCGTTGCGGCCCAACGCCCGGGCGAAGTCCGCCATGAACATCACCGCACCCTTGAGTACGCACACCAGCAGCAGTCCGTCGCCCACGTGGGCGTAGTCGGCGGAGACCTGCTTGGCCAGCTCCGCCGTCTTCTCGCGGATCTGCGCCTCAGAAATGATCACGTGGTCGATGTCGGCGTCGTACCAGGAGCCGTCAGCCATGACTCCTAGCCTGCCGTACGTCGGATGGCCTCCGTCGGCGGGGCCGCACCTTTTGGCGCGGTCCCGCCAAGGATTTTCTACGCAAATCGAGCTAATCACATCAGTTGGTACGGGAACGCCATCGGCGACCGTCATCGCTCGGCTTCCAGTCGGCCGAATCGTGGCTGTCCGCGGTGAGCCCGGCCGCCGAGGCGGCGGCGAGCAGGACGAGGAACAGGAGAAGGAACAGGAACTCCATGGCGGCGCTCGCTTTCGCATGGTTGCTGTCGGTTTCGCCGCCGGTGCGCACCGGACTGAGACCAGTCTGCGCCCACCCGAACCGCCCGGACAGTGGCAGGAATGCCAGTGACCATCGATTTACTGCCACCTGTCGGGTTACCCTCGTCACATGCTCCGATCCGTTGCCGTCCTCGCCCTCGACCAGGTCGCTCCGTTCGAGCTCGGCGTGCTCGCCGAGGTGTTCGGCACCGACCGCACCGCCGACGGATTCCCCGGCTACCGCTTCCAGGTGTGCAGCCCCGACGGCGCTCCGGTGCGTACGTCGTCCGGCTTCCACCTCACGCCACACGCCGACCTCGGGCCGGTCGACGAGGCCGACCTGGTCGCCGTACCCGCGCACAGCCAGGGCACCACCGTCCCCGGCCCGGTGCTCGACGCGCTCCGCCGTGCCGACGCGCGCGGGGCGTACCTGTTCAGCGTCTGCTCCGGGGCCTTCCTGCTCGGCGCGGCCGGGCTGCTCGACGACCGGGAGTGCACGACCCACTGGCGGCACGTGGACGAGCTGCAACACCGGCACCCCCGCGCCCGCGTGCGGTGCAACTCGCTCTACGTCCAGGACGGTCGGCTGCTCACCAGCGCCGGCACGGCGGCCGGCATCGACGCCTGCCTGCACCTGATCCGCCAGGAGCACGGCTCGGCCACGGCGACCCGGCTGGCCCGGCGGATGGTGGTCCCGCCGCACCGCGACGGCGGCCAGTCCCAGTACGTCGAGGCGCCCATCCCGAAGGCACCCGAGGCACCCACCCTGGAGCCGGTGCTGGAGTGGCTGATGGGCCACCTGGACCGGACGATCACCGTGGAGGAGTTGGCCGCGCGCGCTGGCATGGCACCCAGGACGTTCGCCCGCCGCTTCCGCGCCGAGACCGGCACCACCCCGCACGACTGGCTCACCAACCAGCGGGTGTTACTGGCCCGCCGGCTGCTGGAGGAGACCCCGTTGAGCGTGGAGGCAGTCGCCGACCAGGCCGGCTTCGGCGACGCGGCGGCGCTGCGCCACCACTTCAGCCGCCGGGTCGGCGCCACCCCACACAGCTACCGGACCACCTTCCGGGACCGGGCACACAGCGGCTGACAGCGGCTCTACCGACCGCGACCCGGCCCGGCAGGCGGCGTTTCAGCCGACGGCTACGGGGGCCAGCCGGTCGGCGCGGCGGAGGACCCGGACGCCGCCGGGCAGGTCCATCGGGCCCTGACCGTGCCAGGCGGTGACCAGAGCGTCCAGCGCGCCGACGTGCCGGTGCGACAACGCACCCGGCTGGGCGCCCAGCTCCCGCGCCCAGGCGTGCAGCACCCGGCCGCGTACCGCAGGGGTCAGGGCGAGCAACGCCGGCGCGGAGAGCCCTCCGTCGGGGTGCCGAGCCGCCGCCAGCGCCGTCCCCGCCAACTCGTCGAGCGCGGCGTTGTCGGCCGCCACCAACCGGGCGGTACGCGCGAGGTTGTCCACCACCCCGGGCCCGAGCGCCCGCACCAACGCCGGGAGCAGGTCGGCCCGCACCCGGGACCGGGCGTACGACGGGTCGGTGTTGTGCGGGTCCTGCCACGGGCTCAACCCGAGCACGGCGCACGCGGCGCGCGTCTCGTCCCGGCCGATCTCCAACAGCGGACGCAGCAGCGGCACACCGTCCAGCTCACGCCGGGCCGGCATCCCCGCGAGCCCGCGTGGACCGGCACCCCTGGCGAGCGCGAGCAGCACGGTCTCCGCCTGGTCGTCACGTGTGTGCCCGGTGAGCACAGCTACCGCGTCGTGCTGCCGGGCGGCCTCGGCCAGTGCCTCGTACCGAACGTCCCGAGCAGCCGCCTCCGGCCCACCCGGACGCCCCGCCACCTCCACCCGGGCCACCGACGCGGCCGTGAAACCGGCTTCACGGGCCCACGCGGCCACCGCCTCGGCACGCTCCGCGGAGCCGCTCTGCAGGCCGTGGTCGACGCTGACGAGCACCGTGCCGCGACCCAGACGGGGTGCCACGAACACGGTGGCCGCCGCGAGAGCAAGCGAGTCGGCGCCGCCCGAGCACGCGACCAGCACCGGCCCCTCCGAAGGCAGACCGGTCAGAGCACGGCGGACCGCCACCCGGATCGCGGCCACCGGCGGAGCGAGCACGGCCACCGTCGGGTGGTCAGCCAGCGGCCGGGATGGTGCCGGCCGGACCGTGCACCCGGGCGACCCAGGCGTCCGGGTCGCCGAGCTCCGACAGCCGGGGCAGCGTGAGCGGCGAGTTGAAGATGGAGTTGAAACCCTCCATGCCGACCCGCTCCACCACACCGTGCACGAACTTGCGCCCCTCGGCGTACTGGCGCATCTTGACGTCCACCCCGAGCAGCCGACGGATCGCCTTCTCCAGCGGATTGCCAGCCTCACGGCGGCGGTTGAACGACGCCCGGATCCGCTCCACGCTCGGGATCACCTGGGGCCCGACGCCGTCCATGACGAACTCGGCGTGCCCCTCCAGCAGGGTCATCAACGCGGTGAGCCGGTCCAGCACGGCCCGCTGCGCCGGGGTCTGCACGATGTCCAGCACGCTGGTGCGGCTGTCCTGGTCGCGGACCGCCTCGGACAGGGTGGCCACCCCGCGCCGCAAGCGCTCGACCAGGTGCTCGCTCCCGCTGGACGAGGCGTCGACGAACGCCTGCACCTCGCTCAGGAAGTAGGCCCGCATCCACGGGACTGCCGTGAACTGGGTCCGGTGGGTCACCTCGTGCAGACAGACCCAGAGGCGGAAGTCCCGTGGGTCGGCGCCGAGCTTGCGCTCCACCTCGACGATGTTCGGCGCGACGAGCAGCAGTTGGCCCGGGTCGGCTGAGAAGACCTCGTACTGGCCGAGCACCCGGCCGGAGAGGTAGGCCAGCACCGTCCCGGCCTGCACCCCGGTCAACCTGGACCCGATCGCCTCGGTCAACGCGCCCGGCTGCTTGTCACCGGAGAGCCGGCTCACCAGCGGGGTGATCACCTCACGGAGGCCGGCGATGTTGGTCGCCGCCCAGTCGCGGCGGTCGACCACCCGCACCGGCGGGTGTGACACCTGCGCCGTCAACCCCGTGTAGTCGGCCACGTGCCCGGCCGCCTCGTCGGTCAGCCGCCGCAGGTCGCCGACCACGTCGGTGGCCTCGGCGTACGACACCCGGGGGCCCGACTTGCTCAACGCCCCCGCGGTGGCGGCGGCCAGATCCCAGTCCACGAACTGCGCCATGAACCCACCGTACCCGCGCCGCGACACCCCGGCCCGGCCTCGCGTCCTCGATCGACGCCGATGGCCGGTCCGGCAGGGGTCGGACGACCCCGGCTCGGCGACCGTCAGCCGCAGCCGCAGCCGGCCAACGCGGCGGTGATCCGGTCCAGCGCCGGCTGGGCGGTCTCCTTCCCGCCCGGCACCTGGTCGGTGAGCACGGCGAAGGTGAGCAGCCGACCGTCGGCGGTGGTGACCAGGCCCGCGATGGAGTGCACGGCGGTCAGCGTGCCGGTCTTGGCCCGGACGCTGCCCGCACCGGCGGCGGTGCCGGGGGTGTTCCGGTAGCGCTCGTCCAGGGTCCCGGACCAGCCGCCCACCGGCAGACCGCCGAACACGCCGGCCAACTCCGGATGGTCCGGGCTGGCCGCCAGCCGGATCAGGTCGGTCAGCAGCGACGGGCTGATCCGGTTGCGGCGGGACAACCCGCTGCCGTCGGAGAGCGTGATCTCGTCGGCCGGCAGACCCAGCTCGGCCACCTGCGCGTCCATCGCGGCGGCGCCACCGTCGAACGAGGCCGGCTGGTTACGGGCCAACGCGACCTGGCGGGCCAACGCCTCGGCCACCAGGTTGTCGCTCTCGCTGATCATGATGTCGACCATCCGGATCATCGGCGGGGACTGCACCACGCCCAACTCGGCACCGGGTGCCGGGGTGCCACCGGCTGCGGCCTGCGCCGGAGCCGGCGCCGTGCCACGCTTCACGGTGTCGGTCGGCACGCCGAGCAGCCGGGCGAACGCCTTGCCGGCGGCCAGGTCCGGTTCGGCGAACCGCGCGGCCGCCCCGTGGTCGACGCTCGGGTCCCTGCGCGCGCCGTCGGTCATCAACGCCGTCACCGCGCCGCCGGACCCGCCGGTGGGGATGTCGTCGTCCCAGCCCGGGCCGTAGACCGGGCCGGAGTAGACCGACCCGTCGACGGTCACACTGGTCGGGGTGGCCCCGCCGAGCGCGGTGCGCACCTGGGAAGCCAGGTCGTCCAGGCGTGCCGCCCCCGGGTAGTAGCCCTTCTTGTCGATCGCCAGGGTGGGATCGCCGCCCCCGATGATCACCACTTCGCCGGCCTTCGCACCGGCGACGGCGCGGGTGGGTATCCGGTAACCGGGTCCACGGGCGGCCAGCGCGGTCACCCCGGTCGCCAGCTTGGTCACCGAGGCGGGGACCGTGCCGTCGTCCGCGCCCTTGGCGAACAGTGTCTGGCCGGAGATCACGTCGGCCACCGAGACGTTCACCCGGCTGCCGAGTGCGGCGACGCCGACCAGCGGGTCGAGCACGGCACGAACCCCGTCGGCGGTGGGCAACGGCGCGTTCGCGTCCGGGCCGGCCAGCACGTCCGACGGATCGGGATCCGGGGTCACAGCGGCAGCCTTCGGGCCGGACCCGGCGTCGTCGCCCAGCCAGCCGGCGACCGGGCCGGGTCGGGTGACGACGACTCCGACGCCGGCGAGCACCAGCAACAGCACGACGGCCAGCACCACCGGCAGCCGCCGACGGCGGCCCGGCGTGACGGGTGCGGGCGCGGGCGCGGCATCGGCGGACGCGGGCAGCGCGGAGATCGGCGGGCCCAGCGGCGGGACGCCGCCGGGAGTGTTCGGGGCGTGGCCGGACGCCGGGCTGAGCGGCGCGGTGCTCACCGGGACCGAGGCACTGCCGCGCGACGAACCGCCCGGCGCGGGACTGACCGGAACCGACGCACTGCCCCGCGGCGAACCGCCCGAAACGGGACTGACCGGAACCGAGGCGTTTCCCTGCGGCCTGCCGCTCGCCGGTCGGTCACCGCCGAGCACCGGGAAGCGACCGTTGTTCGGGCCGGGAGGGGGTGACCCGCCCGGCGGGCGCCAGGGCAGCGGCGGAGGCCTCTCGGGCGACACCTCCGGCGGCTGGTTAGCCGGCTCGGGAGGCCGTGGAAGGTGAGCCTCAGGCACCGGGACGCGACCCGTCGCACCGCCGGAACCGGATCGTCCGGTACCGTGCCCGGAGCCCCCGTCCGGGCGGTAGTGTGAATCTTCCCTCCCCACGACCCCCTCCTCCCCCAGCGAAAATCGGCTTGGGTGACACTACTTCGGTCCGAAGACTATGCGGCGGCCGGAGTCGGCGGGTGGGCATTCACCTGTCCGGAGGGCGCCAGTGGTTCCGTTAGCCAGCGTGGGCAGACGAGGGAGCGTGCAGATGGATTTCGACGTGACGGTTGAGATCCCCAAAGGTCACCGGAACAAGTACGAGGTGGACCACAAGACCGGCCGGATCCGGCTGGACCGCACCCTCTTCACCTCGACTCAGTACCCGGCGGACTACGGGTTCATCGAGGGCACTCTGGGCGAGGACGGCGACCCGCTGGACGCGCTGGTGCTGGTCCCCGAGCCGACCTTCCCGGGTTGCCTGATCCGCTGCCGCACCATCGGCATGTTCCGGATGACCGACGAGAAGGGCGGGGACGACAAGGTCCTCTGCGTGCCCTACGAGGATCCTCGTCAGGAGCACCTGCGCGACATCCACCACCTCGGCGAGTTCGACCGGCTGGAGATCCAGCACTTCTTCGAGGTGTACAAGGACCTGGAGCCCGGCAAGTCGGTGGAGGGCGCGACCTGGGTCGGCCGCACCGAGGCCGAGGCCGAGATCCACGCCTCCTACCAGCGGGCCAGGGACGCCGAGGCGCGTGGCGAGACCATCCACTGACACACAGTGACGCACCGGGCCCGGTGGCCGCTCAACCGAGCAGCCCCCGGGCCCTGTCGTACAGGTCGAGCACCGCGCAGGCGATCGGCACCACGGCGACCACCAGCGCCGTGTCGGTGAGGTCGGCAGCCCGTCCGACGTACGGGGAGACTGGCCGGCGGGCGTACCCGGTGCCGGCGGCGATCGTCACCAGGGCCAGCACCGCGCCACCCAGGACCAGCGCGAGCCGCGCCGGCTCGTCGACCCGGCCGACCAGTACGGTGCCGAGCACCGCGTAGCCGGCGAGGCCGGCGAGCACCGTCGGAACCCGGTGCCGCAGCGCCACGAACAGTCGAGAGCGCAGCAGCAGCACGGCCGAGGTGACCGCCACGAGCACCCGGCCGGCCGTTCCACCGACGACCCCTAGTACGACCGCTGCGGCCACCGCCAGCACGGCGTGCCCGATCAACATGCCGGTGAGCATCTCCTCGGTACGGATCACCGCGGCGTGCACCCGGCTGCGGTCCGGGAGATCGCGGGCCCGCTCGGGCTCGTCCACGGGGGCCGAGGTCGGCAGGGTGATGGGCGGCAGGGGCAGCTTGCCCAGCCGGATGGCCAGCAGCGGGATCACGCCGACGGCGAAGACCAGCGCGCTGAGCAGCACCGCCGCCGTGCCGGCCGGGGTCAGCAGCAGCCCACCGAGCGCGGCACCGGCACCGGTCAGGCCGACCGTGACGCCGGCGACGAAGACCCGTAGCCGGCTGGCCACCCCGAGTAGGCCGATCAGCGCCACCAGCAGCAGTGCCACCGAGCCGGCCAGCAGTTCGGGGGCGCCCACCCAGCGGGCCGGGCCGAACGGCGCGACCGGGTCGCCGGAGCCGACCGCGAGGGCGCCGGCCGTGAACGCGTACGGCAGCGCGTAGCCGCCCAGCGTCGCCCCGGTCGTTCCGTCGCCGTTGGCGCGGGAGGCCACCGCGCCGGCCACGGTGAGCACCAGCGCCACCGCGGCGGCCGCCAACCAGCCGGGCCGGTGCGTCGGGCCGCTGACGAACAGGGCCAGCAGTCCGACGGCGAGCGGGACGGCGGCACCGGCCAGGCTGGCGACGCGGGTGGCGGTGGGCGACCAGGCACCGCCTCGGCGGCGGGCGCCGTCGGCGATCGCCTCGACCACGTCGTCGTACTCCAACTCGGGCCAGTGCGCACGGGCCGGCACCAGGTGCAGCACCTCGCCGTCGCGGACACCCTGCGGCAACAGCGCCTGGGCGGTCGCGAGCACCCCGCCGTCGGTGCGGCGCAGGACCCAACCGCCGTGCTGCTCGCCGTCGTCGGCCAACCCGACGCCGGCGTGTCGGAGCACGTCAGGCAGCAGTTCGGCCAGGGGCACCTGCTCCGGCAGGGCGACGTCCAGCCGTCGTTGCGGCGCGCTGATGGTGACGCGGGCCAGCCCGGTAGTCATCGACTGGTCTCCATATCGACGGGGGTCGGAGGCTGCGCGGACGACAGGACTTTACCTACCATGAGTCCGGCTCGGGTTACCCAGCGCTGTCAGGAGGCCGAGTGTCCACCGTCGTCATCAAGCGTCCGCCCCGCCGACCAGCGCCGGAAATCCCCGCCGGCGAACTGCCGGTGGAGGCGCCGCCGGAGATTCCGGTGGTGACCGGCGGGCGATGGCAGCAGATGCTCATGCTGCTGCCGATGCTCGGCGGCACTGTCGCGATGGCGATGATGTTCGGCCGGGGCGGCGGCGCCTACTCGTACGTGGTGGGCGGGATGTTCGGGCTCTCCTCGCTGGCGATGTTGGTGACGTCCTGGGGCAGCGCCTCCGGCACACCGAAGAAGTCCGAGATGATGGCCGCCCGGCGGGAGTACCTGCGGCACCTGGCCACGCTGCGGCGGCGGGTGCGGCGGACCGCCGGCCAGCAGCGGGCGGGGCTCTTCTACCGGCATCCCGACCCGGGTCGGCTCTGGTCGACGGTCGACAGCCACCGGGTCTGGGAGCGGCGACCGGGCGACCCGGATTTCGCGGTGGTCCGCGTCGCCGTCGGGCCGCAGACCCTGGCCACCCCGCTCGTCGCACCGGTGACCCGGCCACTGGAGGAGCTGGAACCGATGACCGCCGGCGCGCTGCGTCGCTTCCTGGACGCGTACTCGGTGGTGCCGGACCTGCCGGTGGCCCTCTCGCTGCGCAGCTTCGCCCGGGTGCACGTCCGATCCGCCGGCCGGGCCGCGGGTGGCGCCCCCACGACCGGCGGCCCACCCACCGGTGACCCGGTGGCGCAGGCGTTGGTCCGGGCCGTGCTGACCCAGCTGGCGGTCTTCCACGCTCCCGACGAGCTGCTCGTCGCGGTCTGCGCCGGACCGGAACGCCGCGCCTGCTGGGAATGGGTGAAGTGGCTGCCACACGCACATCACCCCAGCCGCACCGACGCGCTCGGCCCGCTGCGACTGGTGACCAGCTCCGCCGCCGAGCTCGAAGGGCTGCTGGCGGACGTGCTGGCCAGCCGCTCCCGATTCAGCCCGGCCGGGCCGGCCACCGACGGCCCGCACGTGGTGGTCGTCCTCGACGGCGGCGAGTTGACCGGCGCCAGTGATCTGACCGGTGACGGCGGCATCGACGCGGTCACCGTGCTGGACCTGGACACTCCCCCGCCTCGGCTGCTCGACCGGTACGCGCTGCTGCTGGAGTTGCACGGCCGACGACTGCACTCGCGGTCGACCGACGGGCATGCCGACGTCGGCACCGCCGACCAGCTCGACCTCGCCGACGCCGAGGCGGTCGCCCGACGGTTGGCCCCACTCCGGCTCGCCGGCGCGGCCCGTGGGCCCGATTCCCCACTCCAGGCCGACCTGGGCCTTCCCGAGCTGCTCGGCCTCGGCGACCCGGAGAGCTTCACGGCCGAGCAGGGCTGGCTGCCGCGCTCGGCACGGGAGCGGCTGCGGGTGCCGATCGGGGTGGGCACCGACGGCGGTGCCATCGAACTGGACCTCAAGGAGTCCGCACAGGACGGAATGGGCCCGCACGGCCTTCTCATCGGGGCGACCGGTTCCGGTAAGTCCGAGCTGCTCCGCACGCTGGTGCTGGGGTTGGCCGCCACGCACAGCTCCGAGCAGCTCAACTTCGTGCTGGTCGACTTCAAGGGCGGCGCCACCTTCGCCTCGTTCGACAGGTTGCCGCACACGGCCGCCGTGATCACCAATCTGGCCGACGCGCTGCCCCTGGTCGACCGGATGGTCGACGCGATCAACGGGGAGCTGGTCCGCCGGCAGGAGCTGCTCCGCCGCGCCGGCAACTTCGCCAGCGTGCGCGACTACGAGCGGGCCCGGGCAGCCGGCAGCCCGCTGGCCCCGCTGCCGTCGCTGCTGCTGATCTGCGACGAGTTCTCCGAACTGCTCTCCGCCAAGCCCGACTTCATCGACCTGTTCGTGCAGATCGGCCGGCTGGGCCGCTCACTCGGTGTGCACCTGCTGCTCGCCAGTCAGCGCCTCGAGGAGGGACGGCTTCGCGGGCTGGACACCCATCTCTCGTACCGGATCGGTCTGCGGACCTTCTCCGCGCTGGAGTCCCGCACCGTGCTTGGGGTGCCGGACGCGCACGAGTTGCCCCGCTCGCCAGGTCACGGTTATCTGCGCACCGGCACCGACCCGTTGGCCCGGTTCAAGGCCGCGTACGTCTCCGGTGCCGTCCGTCGGCGGACGGTGACGTCCGGCGCCACCGTCGAGGGTGGCGCCCGGCTGCTCACCTTCACCACGCACGCCGTACCCGTGCCCGAGCCGGCGACCCCGGTCGTGCCCGTCGTGGCCGAGGAGGAGGGCCGGGAGACCCTGCTCGACCTCCTGGTGGCCCGGCTCGTCGGGCAGGGCCCGCCGGCGCACCAGGTCTGGCTCCCCCCGCTCGGTCAACCGCCGACGCTGGACGAGCTGCTCGGCCCGGTGGAGGTGGACCCGGTGCGCGGCCTGACCGTGGGCAACCCGGAGCTGCACGGCGCGCTCGGCGTGCCTCTGGCCGTGGTGGACAAGCCGTTGGAGCAACGTCGGGACCTGCTCTGGCTGGCGCTGGACGGCGCGGCCGGGCACGTGGCGGTGGTCGGCGCGCCGCAGAGCGGCAAGTCGACGGCGCTGCGCACGCTGATCTGCGCGCTGGCGCTCACCCACACACCGGCCGAGGTGCAGGTCTACTGCCTGGACTTCGGTGGTGGCGGGTTGGCCGCGCTACGCGACCTCCCGCACGTGGGCGGGGTCGCCGGTCGGGCCGACCCGACCGCCGTACGGCGCACCGTCGGCGAGATGACCACTCTGCTGGCGGATCGGGAGCGCCGCTTCGCGGAGTTGGGTGTGGAGTCGATGGCCGTGTACCGGCAGCGCCGAGCCGCGGCGGGGACGACCAACCAACCGGGTATCGATCCGTTCGGTGACGTGTTCCTGCTGGTCGACGGTTGGAGCACCGTCCGAGGCGAGTACGACGACCTGGAGCCCCTGGTCACCGACCTGGCCACCCGGGGCCTGTCGTACGGGGTGCACGTGGTCGCCACCGCGCTGCGCTGGCTGGACTTCCGTCCGGCGATCCGGGACCTGTTCGGCTCACGGCTGGAGTTGCGCCTCGGCGACCCGTCCGACTCACTGGTGGCGAGGCGTGCGGCCGCGAACGTGCCGGAGCGCGCCGGCCGGGGGGTGACGGCGGAGGGCCTGCACTTCCTCACCGCGGTACCGCAGCTCGGTGCCGCCGCCGGGGACACCGCGGATCTGGTGAAGCGGGCCGCCGACGGGTGGGCGGGTCCTCCGGCGCCCCGCGTGCGGCTACTCCCGCCCGTGCTGCCGTACGCCGATCTGGACCTCGCCGCGACGACCGGCCTGCGGTTGCCGATCGGGATCGCGGAGGCGGACCTGCGCCCGGTGTCGCTCGACTTCGCCACCGAGCCGCATTTTGTGGTCTTCGGGGACTCGGAGTGCGGCAAGTCGTCGTTCCTGCGGGCGCTGGCCACGTCGATCATCACGCGGTTCACGCCCGAGCAGGCCCGGGTGATCCTTGTCGACTACCGGCGCAGCCTGCTCGGCGCGATCGAGACGCCGCACCTGATCGGGTACGGCACCGCCGCGGCACACACCGCCGACCTGATCGAGTCGGCTGCCGGTTACCTGGAGCGGCGGGCCCCCGGGCCGGAGGTCACCCCGCAGCAACTTCGGGACCGCTCCTGGTGGTCCGGCCCGGAGCTGTTCGTGCTGGTGGACGACTACGACCTGGTGGCGGCCGGGCCCGCGAACCCTCTGCGGGCGTTGGAGGAGCACCTGCCGCACGCCCGCGACGTCGGGCTGCACCTTGTGCTGGCCCGCCGGTCGGGTGGCGCGGGCCGCGCCCAGTACGAGCCGATCGTGCAGCGGCTGCGGGAGTTGTCCACCGCCGGTCTGGTGATGGCGGGCAGTCCGGACGAGGGCGCGCTCGTCGGGCCGGTACGCCCCGGCCCGCTGCCGCCGGGGCGTGGTCGACTGGTCACCCGGCGGGAGGGCGTACGCCTCGTCCAGCTGGCACAACTTCCGCCACCATGACCTGACTCGCCGGTTCCTCCCGTGACAGGTGAGGAAACCGGTAATCTCCGATCGTCATGGTTCCGTCGGGATGAATGGCTGGGGATGTGACTGGGGTTCGGCACAGCGGTCCGTCAGCGGCCCGCCGAGCGGCCAGCCGGGCGCTGCTCGGTGTCGCCGCGGCGCTCGCTGTCGTGGCCCCGACCGCGGCGGCCGTGCCCGTCGCCACGCCCACCAACGGCGGACAGCTCGCCGGCGCGTCGATGGCCCTCGCCCCTGGCGACGCGGTCGCCCGCACCGACCAGGTTCGCGACGAACAGTGGCAGCTCGACGAGTTGCGCGCCGAGACGGCCTGGCGCAGCTCGACCGGTCGAGGCGTGACCGTCGCCGTGGTGGACTCCGGAGTGGACGGCAACCATCCCGACCTGGTCGGCCAGGTGCTGCCCGGCAAGGATCTGGTCGGCCCCGGGGGCGGGGCGGGCCCGGATCCGGTGGGGCACGGCACGACCGTCGCCGGTCTGATCGCCGGGCGCAAGGACGACAAACGGGGCGTCGTCGGCCTGGCGCCGGACGCCCGGATCCTGCCGGTCCGGGTGCTCGACGAGCAGAACCGCTACGACGACGCGTTGATCGTCGCCCAGGGGGTCCGCTGGGCCGTCGACAACGGCGCCCGCGTGATCAACCTGTCCCTGGGTGGCAGCGGCGACAGCCCAGCCCTGGCCGCGGCTCTGGACTACGCGTTCGTCCGGGACGTGGTCGTCATCGCCTGCACCGGCAACCTGGCGACGTCCACCAGCACCAAGGTCTGGTACCCGGCCCGTGAGCCGGGAGTGGTCGCGGTCGCCGGCCTCGAACGCGGTAGCGACAACCTGTGGTCCGGGTCGATCACCGGGCGGGCGACGGTGCTCACCGCTCCCGCCAGCGGGCTGGTCGGCGCGAAGTCCCCCGACGGGTACTGGCGGGTGCAGGGCACGAGCTTCGCCGCGCCACTGGTGACGGCCACCGCCGCGCTGGTCCGGTCCCGCTATCCGCAGATGCCCGCCGGTGAGGTGGTCAACCGGTTGCTGGCCACCGCCCGGGACATCGGCCCGACCGGGCGGGACGACCGCTTCGGCTACGGGGTGGTGGACCCGGTGGCCGCGCTGACCGCCGACGTGCCGCCGGTGACCGTCAACCCGCTCGACGACCAGACGTCGCCGGGTGTGACTGGTTTCGGCCCGGCGCCCGGCTCGGCCGACGACGAACCGGTGGCCGGCGCCGGCAGCGACCCGCTCGGGCTCACCGCACCCCACCAGCAGACCCGGTGGACGGCCCGTGCTGCCGGCGGCCAGGACCCGTCCGCTCCGGAGCAACTGTGGATCGGTCTCGTGCTGGTCGTCGCCCTGGTCGGCAGCGCAGCGCTGATGATCCGCCGGTTCCGGCACCGAGCCCGCTGACCGCGAACGACCGGGAGGTCTGACCGGGCGCCCGGTCGGGTAGAACCGACGAATGAGTACGCAGCAGCCGCCCACCCTCGCCTCCGTCCAGCAGTCGTCCTGGCGGCACCGCCGACTCGACCCCGACCATTCACTGGGGCTGCGGCTGACCCTCGCCGCGGCGGCCGCGTTCCTGGTACTGGTGCCCTTCGCGCTGCTCACGCTGCTGGTGCTCGGTGCGTGGGCGCCGCTGCACCGGCTGGACACGGCGGTCACCGACGCCCTGCACGGCTACGCGCAGGACCACAGGGGGTGGGTCGTGCTGATGCGGATCTGGACCGAGGTGTTCGCGCCGATGCCGCTGCGTGCCGTGGCCCTGCTCCTGGTGGTCTGGTTGCTGCGCCGGGGGGCTCGCCGGCTGGCTCTCTGGGCGGCCACCACCATGGTCGTCGGTGGCCTGGTCGGTCCGCTGCTCAAACTGCTCGTCGGCCGCGACCGGCCGGAGTTGCTGGACCCGGTGGCACGGGCCGCCGGCTACTCCTTCCCCTCGGGGCACGCGCTGAACGCGACACTGGCCGCCGGGGTGCTGCTACTGGTGCTCCTGCCGTACGTCGGGCGCGGGGCGGCGCGGGTCGTGCTCTGGGTCGCCGCGGTGCTGCTCACCGTGCTCACCGGGCTGAGCAGGGTGGCGCTCGGCGTGCACTTCACCAGCGATGTGCTGGGCGGCTGGCTGCTCGGAGTGGCGGTGGTCGCGGCGACCACCGCCGCGTTCACCAGTTGGCGGGCGCACAACGGTCTCCGGCCGGTCCGGCCCACCCGCGACGGTGTCGCCCCCGAGGTCGAGCGGCAGCCCGGAGCGGCCTGAGGCATGCCGCCGACGTCGGGCGGGTACTGGCCGACCCATGTCCGACACCGTGGTCCTGATCGTCCGGCGGGTGCTGCTGCCGGTGTCCCTCCTGTTCGGTCTCATGGTGCTGCTCGGGATGCTGGTCACCCGGGTGTTCGCCCGGACCTGGCCGTTCACCGTCGAGGACGCGGTGAACCGGGAGTTGGCCGCCGACCGTACCGGCGGCTGGAACGACGTCTCGCTGGTGTTCAGCACGCTGGCCAGCACCCAGATGATCGTCGTGGTCACCGTGCTGGTGGCGTTGGCGCTGCGGCTCTGGCTGAAGCGCTGGCGGGAGCCGCTGTTCCTGTGTGCGGCGGTGACGGCCCAGGCCCTCGTGTTCCTGCTGACCACCCTGGCGATCGACCGACAGCGGCCGGCCGTGGAGCACATGGACGTCTCGCCACCCACGTCGAGCTTCCCGTCCGGGCACACCTCCGCGGCGGTGGCGCTCTACGTCGGCATCGCCGTGTTGATGGCCCTGCGGGCGCATAGCACCGGGGCGAAGGTCGCCTGGTGGACGCTGCTGCTGATGGTGCCGCTGGGGGTTGCGCTGACCCGGATGTACCGGGGAATGCACCACCCCAGCGACGTGGTGGCGTCCTTCCTCAACGGCGGCACCTGCGTGGCGATCATGGCTCGTGCGGTGCTGGACCGAGGGCTGCGGTGGGGCCGGGCGACGCTGCCGACCGGGCGTCGACCGGTGGTGTCGGCCGGGAGTTGATCCGCGCGGCGCTCAGGTGCACTCGCCGGTGGCCACCTGCCGGTTTCGTTCGGCGCCGGCCAACGCCACCGGGCGAGCCTCGGCCGCGGTCACCGCGAATCCGGTGTTCGGGTCGTCGGCCGCCGCCGCGAAGATCACGCCGAGCACGAGGCCGTTGGCGGACAGCAGCGGACCGCCGGAGTTGCCACTGCGCACCAGCGCCCGGATGGTGTAGATCTCCCGCGTGACGTCACCGGAGGAGTAGATGTCCGGCCCCTTGATCTTGTCGACGTCGCGGATCCGCGCCGACTGTGCGTTGTAGGGGCCGTCCAGCGGAAAGCCCAACACGATCGCGTCCGAGCCGCTGCCGGCGTTGCCGGCGGCGAACCGCATGGACGGGCCGGGCAGCCCGGGCACCAGCAGCACGGCCAGGTCCCGGTCCGGGTCGTAGACCACCACCTTGCCGTCGTACCGCTCGCCGCCCAACTCCACGGCGACCGAGCGGGTGCCGGCCACGACGTGCGCGTTCGTCATCACCCGGTCGTCGGCGTACACGAAGCCGGAGCCCTCGATGCGACGCGAGCAGCCCGGCGCGGAACCGAGCACCTTCACGACCGACCGCTGACCGTTGACCACCACCTGCGAGCCGGCCAGCGCCGGGTCGGGCGGGTCGACCTGGCGGGCCCGGGTGGGCGCGAGGTCACCGAAGACGTCCGGGAAGCCGTCCGTGTCGACGGTGTCCTCCAACGCGGTGGACAACCGGTGGGCCTGGTCCGGCACGACCTGGTTGACCACCGAGATCAACGCGCTGTTACGCACCGACGCGGCGAGCCAGGGCACCGAGGACGAGCCGAGCGGCACCGCTACCAGCCAGGCGAGCAGCAGCACCGCGAGCAGCGACACCAGCGCGCCACCCACGTCGTCGACCCGTTTGCCCACGTCGCTGGTGATCGTCTTGCGCAGGTGTGAGCCCAGCCAGCCGGCGAGCGCCTGCCCGACCACGGCCAGCCCGAAGATCGCCACGAGCGAGATCAGCACACGGGTGCCGGCGTCCACGAACTGTCTGGCGAACAGCGGCCCGAGTTGGAGACCCAGCAGCAGACCGAGGAAGAAGCCGGACAGCGAGGTGATGCCGATGACGAAACCCTGGCGGTATCCGCTGATCGCGAACACGAGCATGAGCAGCAGCAGGACGAGATCCACGACGGACACGGGTCAAGCGTACGGGCAGTGCGCCCGCCAGATGACCATCGCTTGCCGAAGGTGACCGTGCGGTCAGCGTAGGGCTGTCTCGTCAGCCTCGTCGGTGCCCGCCGACGGCGCCGGGGTAGCCCCGCTCGGCGGCAGCTCGACCACCCGGTCCCGCGGCCACGGACGCGCCCAGCCGCCCATCTCCAACAGGGTGGCCAGCACCCCGGCGGTGAAGCCCCAGACGAGCATCCCGCGTGCCGAGAACGCCGGACCGATCCAGCCGCTGGGGTGGCGGACCCGCAGC
>NZ_JBSFBM010000039.1:0-28929 GCF_053592955.1 Micromonospora sp. NPDC002411
GGCCACGGCGACGACCCGGCGGGCCCCGCCGAGCAGGGCCAGCTGGACTGCCGCCTGACCGACCACACCACCGGCCCCGAGCACGACGACCTGCTCGCCGGCCGTCAGGTTGCCGGCGTGGGTCAGCGCCGCGTGCGCGGCGACCGCGGAGAGGCCCAGGGCCGCGAGCAGGGTCAGCGGTACGCCGGGCGGCAGCGCCACGACATCGACGGCGGGCACCGCCACCGTGGTCGCCATGCTGCCGTCGACCCCCGGCCGCATGCCGGCTGACGTGCCGAACCAGACAGTGTTGCCGTCGGCCAGCCGCCCCACACCCTGCACGCCCGGCACATAGGGGGTGCTCGGCTTGCCGAAGTAACTGGTGCCGCTGGCGCAGAGCACGTCCAGCGGGGTGATCGGCGCGGCTTCGACGGTGATCGTCAGCTCGCCGTCGGCCGGCACGGGAGCCGGCCGCTGGACGATCGTCGGTGGGGTGCCGCAGGCGGCGAGCTGTGCCGCGCGGATCATGTCGCGATGTCCGGGTACGGCATCGAGAAGTGCGCCAACCGTGCGCCGTACGACTTCTGGTACTCCAGCGGCTCGGTGTTGTCCCGCTCGAAGACGGCGATGAAGAGGGTCAGGGTGAGGAACGGGTGCGCCCCCAACTCGAACAGCTTCACGTGGTCGTGCGCGGCCAGTGCCTCTCGCTCCACGTCGTCGAAACGCAACCAGGTGCTCGCCTCGCCGGTGTGGCAGTTCAGCACCGTGTTGGCGCATTCGGCCTCCCACCAGGCAACCAGCTCGCGCGGTTCGCTCCGGTAGCGTTCGACCAGCTCGGGGTCCCGGTCGACCATGAAGAGGAACTTGTTCAGCAGGTATTTGCTCATGCCGCCGGCGCTCCGTTCGGGTACCAGGTGAAGTACGCCTCCATGGTGTGGAACAGGTCGAGGGTGTCGACGTAGTCGGCTTTCACGCCGGCGCCGGCCACGCCCATCATGAGCATGAAGTCCATGAACCCGTGGGTGGCGTTGCCCGGCGTGTGCAGGCTGTCCAGGGTGACCTCGCGCAGGCACCCGTCCAGGTCACCGTTGGCGATCCACTCGACGGCCCGCTGGTCGAACTCCGGGTCCGGGCCGTGCGGGCCGAACTGCCGGGGGCCGCCCAGTTCCAGCGAGAGGTGGCCGGTGCCGATGACCGCCACCCGCAGGTGCGACGGCCATGACTCGACGATCTCCCGGATGGCCTGGCCGAGCTGGACGAAGCGCTTCGGCTGCGGCAGCGGCGGCGCGAAGATGTTCGTGTAGATCGGCACGATCGGCAGGTCGGCCTCGGGCCGCAGCGTGATGATCGGGCAGGTGATGCTGTGGTCGATCCGCAGCTCGTTGCTGAACGCGAGGTCGAACCCGGAGTCGAGCCCGGCCCGCAGGATGTGCCCGGACAGATCCTCCTGACCCCTGAGCAGCATCCGGGGCAGCCCGAACTCGCGCTCCTCGTTGTACCAGTTGGCGTCGTACGCGGGCGCCTTGCCGACCAGGAACTGCGGCATGTTGTCCAACCAGAGCTGGTGGAAGTGGTCGGAGCCGACCATCACCAGCACGTCGGGTCGGGCCCGGGTCAACGTCTCCCGGAAGGCCAGGATCTTCCGGGTCCACTCGTCCGCGAACGGTGGTCGATCCTCGCCGGTGGCGGTGCTGGCCCGGTAGTAGAAAGGGTGGTGGGTGGAGGCGATGACCGCGACGACAGTGGCCATTCCGCTCCTTTCGCAGAAGAGGGGTGTCAGGGCTCGTACACGGCGTTGCGGTCCACGGTGCGGTAGATGTCCATGCCGAGCGGCCGGCGCCGCTCCTCGGCGAGGTGCCCGAGCAGCCCGGCCGCGCGGGCCAGCAGGGCGAAGCCGCGCAGCATCTCCACAGGCAACCCGAGGTCGGCGAGCGCCGCGCCGCAGACCCCGGCGCCGTTGAGTGGCAGGGTGCGACCGAGGACCTGCGGGTGCACCTGTCCGATCGCCTCGAACAGCCGCAGATGCGGGCCGTGCACACCCTCCTCGGTGGCGATCCGGATCAGGACGGGGGTGCGGGGGTCCTGCTGCTTGTGCACGGGGTGCCCGAGCCCGGGGACCAGCCGACGCTCCCGCTTGGCCCGGGTGACCGCGTTGAGGGCCACCGCGTCGTAGTCGGTCACCTCGCCGGCCTGTGCGAGGGTGTCGGCGAGGAAGCGTCCACAGTCCTCGGTGACGCCGAGGAAGCGGGAGCCGCCGCCGAGCAGGCCGGCGGCGAGCGCGCCCTGCAACGACTCGGGCGCGGATAGGTACGTCAACCGGGCCGCGATGGCCGTCGGGGTGAAGCCGTGGTCGGCGAGCGCCACCAGCACCGCCTCGAAGACCCGGACCTCACCCTGGGTGGGGCGGCGTCCGGCGACCAGCCAGTACGCCAGCTCGCCGAAGCCGACCTGACCCATCAGGTCGCCGGCCAGGTCTTGGCCGAGCAGCGAGATGCTCGTCGGGTCGGAGGTGCCGATCCCGGTCGGGAAGCTCAGCTCTTCAGCCACGCGCGGATCTCCTCGCCGTGTTCGTCGAGCCCGGGCGGCGGCAGCTCGTACCGGGCCGGGGTGTCGGAGAAGGTGATGGGGTTGCGGACGCCGGGCACGTCGCCGACGGCGACGACCGGGTCGAGCCCCAGCTCCTCGGCGAGTGCCACGCCGCCGTCGATGGTGTTGATCGGCGCGCACGGGACGCCCGCGGCGAGCAGGTCCCGGAACCACTCGTCCTTGGTCCGCTTGGCGAGCCGTTCGACCAGCAGGGGCCGCAGCTCCTCGCGATTGGCAGTGCGGTCCTGGTTGCGCCCGAAGCGCGGGTCGTCGGGCAGGCCGGGCAGGTCGAGCACCTGGCAGAGCTTGCGGAACTGCCCGTCGTTGCCGGCGATGACGATCAGCTCGCCGTCGGCGGTGGGCAGCGGCTCGTACGGGAAGAGGCTGGGGTGGGCGTTGCCCATCCGGAACGGGACGGTGCCACCGGCGACGTAGCCGCTGGAATGGTTGACCAGACCGGACAGCGCCGAGCTGAGCAGGTTGACCTCGACGTGCTGGCCCTTGCCGGTCTCGCCACGATGGTGCAGCGCGGCGAGGATGCCGATGCTCGCGTGCAGCCCGGCCATCACGTCGAAGACGGAGATCCCGGCCCGGTACGGCGAGCCGTCCGGGTCGCCGGTCAGGCTCATCAGGCCCGAGATCGCCTGCACCATGAGGTCGTAGCCGGGGTAGTCCCGGCCGGCGCCGGTGCCGAACCCGCTGATGCTCGCGTACACGATCTTCTCGTTGCTCGCGGCGACGCTGTCGTAGTCGAGGCCGAACCGGGCGAGGCCGCCCGGCCGGAAGTTCTCGATCAGCACGTCTGCGCGGCGGGACAGTTCCTGCGCGGCGGCCAGGTCGTCGGGCTTCTTGAGGTCCAGGGCGATCGACCGCTTGTTGCGGTTGATGCCGAGGTAGTACGTCGAGACGCCGTCGCGGGTGGGCGGCATCCAGGTGCGGGTGTCGTCCCCTCCGGGACTCTCCACTTTGATCACCTGTGCGCCCAGGTCCGCCAGGAGCATCGTCGCGTACGGCCCCGCGAGGATCCGGGAGAAGTCCGCGACGAGCAGCCCGGCCAGCGGCCCCGTCGAATGCTGCACCATGTTTCCGCCCGTCCTGCGGACACCTGTCCGCCGGGACAGCTTGCGACACCGTCCGGCGCCTGTCAATGGTCGATTCATCGCACGGAAACATGCTATTGACACGACTCGTGACCGGGACCACACTTGCGCCACTCGGGCTGGCCGCACAGCGGACAGTGGTCCGAATTCTCTCGTACTCTCCCGAAAGGAATGGGTGGCGATGAGCGCAACCGACCGGCCGGTGGTCTTCCGTAACGGCCTGGTTCTCACCATGGACGACGCGCACACGGTGTTGCCCGGCGCCGACGTGCTGGTCGTCGGCGGCCGGATCGCGGAGGTCGGCGTCGGCCTCACCGCGCCCGACGATGCCCTGGAGATCGACGCCGCCGGCGGCATCCTCATGCCCGGCATGGTCGACACCCACCGGCACCTGTGGCAGACCGCCATGCGCGGATACGGCGCCGACTGGACCCTGACCCAGTACTTCGTCTGGTACTACCTCGAATCCGGCAAGCTCTTCCGACCCGAGGACGTCCACGCCGGCAACCTGCTCGGTGCCATCGAAGCCATCGACGCGGGTGTCACCACCACCGTCGACTGGTCGCACGGCCTTCAGACGCCCGATCACGCCGACGCGGCCGTCGACGCACTGGAGGCGGTCGATGGACGCTTCGTGCTCGCCTACGGCAACATCCAGCAGGGTCCCTGGGAGTGGGCCACCTCGCCGGAGTTCCGCGACTTCCACCGTCGCCGCATCGACGGCGGCAGGCTGGCCGGGTTCCAGATGGCGTTCGACGTCACCGGCGACCCCGCGTTCCCGGAGCGGGCCGCCTTCGAGGTGGCCCGGGAGTTGGGCGCCGCGGTGACCACGCACGCCGGCGTGTGGGGCGCCACCAACGACGACGGCATCCGGCTGATGCACGAGAACGGGTTCATGAACCCCTCGACCGTCTACGTGCACGCGGCGACACTCACCCACGACTCGTACAACCGGATCGCCGCCACCGGCGGGACCGTCTCCGTCTCGACCGAGAGCGAACAGAGCGCCGGGCAGGGCTACCCGCCCACCTGGCAGCTGCGCCACCACGACATCCCGGTGTCGCTGTCGATGGACACCAGCGTGTGGTGGAGCGGTGACCTGTTCTCCGCGATGCGCTCCACGCTCGGCGCCGACCGTTCCCGGGAGCACCTGGAGGCGCACGCCAAGCAGGAGACCATCACCCACTGCCACCTGCGCGCCGAGCAGGTCGTCGAGTGGGCCACCCGAGGCGGCGCCCGCGCCCTCGGCATGGACTCCACGATCGGTGCCCTGACCCCCGGCCGGCAGGCTGACGTCGTCCTGATCAAGAACGACGCGTCGCCGGTGATGTTCCCGATCCTGAACCCGCACGGCCATGTCGTCTTCCAGGCCCAACGCGGCGACGTGCACACCGTGCTGGTGGGCGGCCGGGTCGTCAAGCGCGACGGCCGCCTCGTCGGAGTCGACCTCGCCGCCGCCCAGGCGAAGGTGGCGTCGACCATCGACCACCTCCGCGAGACGATGGGGGAGGAGGCATGGCGGCGTGGCATGAACCCGGACATCCCCGAGACCGCCATCCTGGAGAACCCCTACCAGTACACCGAGTGGGACGCCGGCTCGGCGCAATGGAAGCATTAGGACATGAGTGACAACGGAAGGGGCGCCGGGCCCGACTTCATCGAGGCTCTCGCCCGTGGGCTCGACGTCCTGCGCTCCTTCCGTCCCGCCTGTCCGTCGATGACGCTCAGCGAGATCGCCACCGCCACCGGCCTCGCCCGACCCACGGTCCGGCGCATCCTCATCACGCTCGAGGCGCTGGGTTACGTCCGCGCGGTCGGCCGTGGTCACGCCCTCACCCCACGCGTGCTCGAACTGGGCATGGCGTACGTCAACGCGCTGAACATGTGGGACGTGGCCCGGCCGCACATGGAGAAGCTGGTCGCGCAGACCAACGAGTCGACCTCGATGGCCCAGCTCGACGGCAGCGACATCGTCTACGTCGCCCGGGTGGCCGTCCCCAAGATCGTCACGCTGGGTGTCACCATCGGCACCCGCTTCCCCGCTCCCGCGACGTCGATGGGCAAGGTGCTGCTCGCGGCGCTGCCCGCGGAGACCCTGGCCGCCACGCTCGCCGAGCCGACGCGCTCCGGTATCACACCCCGCTGGCAGCCCTCACCCGGTGAACTCGACGCCGTGCTGCGCGAGGTCCGGGCGAAGGGCTGGGCCCTCGCCGACCAGGACCTGGCCCCAGGCATCCGGTCCGTCGCCACCGGCGTACGCGACGGCGACGGTCGGGTCGTCGCCGCGATCAACGTGACAGTGCACGCGGCCGAGACCTCTGTGGAGACCTTGCGGGAAGAGCACCTTCCGAGGTTGCTGCGGGTGGCCGCCGACATCGGGCACGACTGGGCGCTGACCGCCGCCGTGCCGGTCGTCACCGCCTGATCGACACCCGGACGTCCGGTCCCCATCCGACGGCCGTTCGGGTGCGAGGCCCGGCGGTCACGAAAACCGGCGGCCAATCGTCACATCCTCCGGTTAGTCTTCCTCCGCGCGTCGTCGGCCTGGTACGACGCGCCCCGCGCCTGGTCGGCGCGGCATCGCCGCCACCGCCCACCACTGGCCGGCTCAATCGACCTCAGGAGAGTTTGTGACACAGCAATCCGTCGCGACATCGGACAAACTCGACGCCGCGGTGCTCAAGGTGGCGGGCGTCGTCGTCCTTGGCGCGATCATGTCGATCCTCGACGTGACGGTGGTCAGCGTGGCGTTGCCCAAATTCCAGAGCGAGTTCGACGCGTCCTACGCCCGCGTCGCCTGGACCATGACCGCGTACACCCTCGCCCTGGCCACCGTGATCCCGCTGAGCGGGTGGGCGGCGGACCGGTTCGGCACCAAGCGCCTCTACATGGTGGCGTTGGCCCTGTTCACGATCGGGTCGGGGCTCTGCGCCACGGCCGACACGATCGGCGAGCTGATCGGCTACCGCGTGCTGCAGGGCCTCGGTGGAGGCATGCTCATGCCGCTGGGCATGACCATCATGACCCGGGCGGCCGGCCCGCACCGGATCGGCCGGCTGATGGCCGTCCTCGGCATCCCGATGCTGCTCGGCCCGATCGGCGGCCCGATCCTCGGCGGTTGGTTGATCGACACCGCGAGCTGGCACTGGATCTTCCTGATCAACATCCCGATCGGTGTCGTCGGGTTGATCTACGCGCAGCTGGCGCTCCCGAAGGACGCCCCCGAACCGTCGGAATCGTTCGACTTCGTCGGCATGCTCATGCTCTCGCCGGGCCTCGCCCTGTTCCTCTACGGCATCTCGTCGCTGCCGGAGGTGGGCACGTTCGCCGAGACCAAGGTGTGGGCCCCGATGCTGGTCGGCGGCGCGCTGGTGGTGGCGTTCGTGCTCTACTCGTTCAAGCCCCGGCACCCGCTGCTCGACCTGCGGCTGTTCCGCAACCGCAGCCTGACCATCGCGTCGGTGACGATGTTCGTGTTCATCATCGCGTTCATGGGCGCCGGCCTGCTGTTCCCGAGCTACTTCCTTCAGGTGCGCGGCGAGTCGACGCTGGCCGCCGGCCTGCTGATGGCCCCGCAGGGCATCGGCGCGATGATCACCATGCCGATCGCCGGCACGCTGGCCGACCGGGTGCCGATCGGGCGTACCGTGCCGTTCGCGCTGGGTCTCATCGTCGTCGGGTTCTTCGGCTTCACCCAGGTCGACCCGCAGACCTCGTACTGGCTGCTCGGTGGGTCGCTGTTCGTGATGGGTCTGGGCATGGGCGGCACGATGATGCCGATCATGACGTCGGCGCTGCGGACGTTGCAGGCGCAGGAGGTGGCGCGCGGCTCGACGCTGGTCAACATCCTCCAGCAGATCGGCGGGTCGGTCGGCGCCGCCGTGATGTCGGTGATCCTCACCAACGAGCTGAACGGCTCCCGGCCGATCCCCGGCCTGGTGGACGAGAGCGGCAAGCCGATCACCGAGGCCGGGCTGGCCATCGCCTCCCAGCAGCGGCCGGAGTTGCTTCAGCAGATGCCGGTGGACCCGTCGCTCATCGAGCGTGGGCTCGACTTCGCCGCCACGTCGTTCGCGACCACGTTCTGGGTCGCGTTCGCGCTGGTCGTGCTGACGTTCATCCCGGCCGCTCTGCTGCCGCGTCGACGTCAGCCGGCGCAGCTCGACGAGCCGCAGGGCGAGCAGGTCAGGACGCCCGTCGTCATCCACTGAGCAACCCGCCCGCCGCGCCCGCCATCCACCGATGGTGGGCGCGGCGTCTCAGGGCGGTCGTTAGCGCAGCGGGCCGTCGCCGGGCCCGTCCGGGTCCTCGATCACGTGGATCGCGGCTTCCTCCGCGCTGGCGGCGCCCGCGTCGATCCCGGCGTCCCACGCCACCGACTCGGCCTCGTCGTCCTCGCGGACGCCCTCGTCGTACGCGACGAGACGGCCGGCGCGCGCCTCGGCCTCGTAGCCGCGGCGGGTCAACTCGTCCTCGTCGTCGCCGTCCTCGGCGTACGGGTCGACGTCCGGCACCTCCTGGGCGAGGTGCTGCTCCAGGGACTCGCCCGCCCGCTCCTCGGCGGGCGTGGTGCCGAACCGGTTCGCCGCCGTCCAGTGGTCCTCGGCGATGATGCCGGTGTCGAGGGGGTCGCCGACCCGGTCGTCGTCAAGGGTGTCGGAGGCGTCCAGGACGCCGTCGTCCTCGGCCACGTTCCACTCGTCGACGGAATCCGTCTGGCTCACGGCTGTTTCTCCTTCGTCACGGCGCAGCGAAGTGCCAAGCCTATGACCGTGCAACGCCGCCGCCCCCCGAGGCCTGCCCGCTGTGACGAACGGACCTCCGGGGGCGGCGCGAGCGTCACCTCTTCAGCAACTCCACCACGGCCTCGGTGAACTCTGCCGGCTGCTCGATGTGCGCGAAGTGCCCGCTGTCCTTGAGCACCACCAGGCGCGAGTCCTTGAGGCCCGCGTGCAGCTCCTCGGCGTAGCGGGGACCGCAGATGAAGTCGTACGCCCCGACGATCACCACGGCCGGGACGGTGATCTCACCGAGCCGGTCGCGCACGTCGAAGGGCGTCGGGTCCTGCGCGCCGGCCGGCGCTGCCCAGGCCCGCAGGCCCGCCTGCAACGGGGCGAACTCGGCCTGCCGGGACCAGAAGTCCGCGAAGTACACCGGCAGCGCGGCGCTCAGGCCGGACGTCAACGTCTCGTCGTCGGTGGCGGACAGCGCTTGCCCGAGGGCGGCCGGGATCGCCGCCGCTTCCGGCCGGTCCGGGTGCCGCTGCGGGTATGCGGCGAGGTTGGCCATCGCCTCGGCCCAGAAATCGGCGCCGGTGACGGGTGACGTGTCGTACAGGGCGAGTCCGGCGACCCGGTCCGGGTGGTCCAGGGCGTAACGCTGGATGACGAATCCGCCGTACGAGTGGCCGAGGAGGTACACCCGGGGCTCGCCGAGGTGCGCAACGACGGCGTCGAGGAACCGGACATACGTGACGAGGCGGTAGTTGTCGGCGTTGTCGAGTCGCCCCGACGCGCCCGTGCCGACCGGCTCGACGTAGACCATCGTGAAGTACTCCTCAAGGCCGGGCGCCCGCAGGTAGGCCCACTCGATGCCGGGGCCGCCGGAGTGCGCCACGCACACCGGGCCGGAGCCGGCGACGTGGTAGACCTGCCGGACGCCATCAACGGTGAAGGTGTGCGTACCCGGTGCGAGGGCGTCGACGTCGTGGCTGGTGGAACCCATGAACCATCTCCCGATTCGTGACCCGTGCGGCGGGTGTCCGCCGCGCGGCTGGTGACTGACACGAACCAGATGCACGGGTCGAGGGAAAAGTTCGCTGGGTCGGCGACGTTTTCTCAGAGCGGCGCCGCGACGGGGTGGAAGAGGGTGAACCGGCGTACCCGCCCCCCGTGCAGCTGCTGCAACCACAGCGCTGCCGGCGGGCAGTGCTCCGGATCGTCCGGCGGACTGATGAGGTCGGTCTCCCAGATCAGCACGTCGCCACTGGCGACCACGTTGCGCAGCCGCTGGCGTATCCCGACCTCCAGATCGCTGGTCATGCCGCGGATCGCCAGGTCGCGGCCACCGCGTGGCCCACCCGGCACCACCATCTCGGCGTCCGGCCACCAGCTCTCCCGCACGACCCGGTCGAAGTCGCCCCGCATCGCCGTGGCGATCATGTCGCGGCCCTCGCGCCAGCGGGCGTCGACGGCCGCGCGGACGTCGGCGTGGGCCGCGGTCGCCGCTGTCCGTAGACCGCCGGCGAGGGCCCGGCGGGCGTGGCTGAGGCGGCTGCGGACGGTGCCGACCGGCACGCCGCACACGGCCGCGATCTGCTCGTACGACGAGGCGTCGCTGAAGTAGCGCAGCAGGGTGACCAGCCGGTCGGGCTCGGAAAGCTCCCCGAGGGCGTGCCACACCCAGTCGCGCATCGCCGCCCGGTCCAGGGCCTCCTCGGGGGTGGGGCTGGTGGCGGGCTGAGCGAACCAGTCCGGCTCGGCGACCGGGACGGGGCGCGGCCCGCGCAGGGCCATCCGCGCGTTGTTGCGGACGATCGTGCGCAGCCACGGGCCGACGGCGGCCGGATCGCGGACCTCGCCGATGCGCCGTAGCGCCGTCACCAGGGCGTCCTGCACCGCGTCCTCGGCGTCCGGTCCGTAGCCGAGCATGCTCAACGCGACGGCCCGCATTCCTGCCTCGTGGCGCGCCAGCAGCACACCGAGCGCCCCCGCGTCACCCGCCTGCGCGAGTGCCACCAGCTCCGCGTCACCCTGCGTCACGCCCAGTTCCTCCCCAAACCGCCTGTTTTGGAACGCTTCTGCTCACTCAAGCCTACGGCGGACCGGCGTGCCCTCGCCGAGGGTGGGGCGGCCTCCCTACGCTGCGGATGGGCTGGCGGCGCGGGTGGCCCGGGAGCCGATCTGCCGCAGGTGCGCGATCAACTCCGGAGGCTCATGCACCTCCATGTCGCAACCGAGGGTCAGCAGGCGCCACGCCAGCCAATCCAGAGTGTCGGCGTTGCTGCGTAACCGACACGAGGTCGCGTCGATCGGCTCCAGGTCGACGCCGGCGCCGCCGAGCGGGCCCGCCATCCGCTCGATCGGCGCGTGCAGCGTAATCACCGCCCGGTAGACGGGCGTCAGCTCAAGCAGCTTCTCCGTCATGAACGAGGCGGCGTCGGACGCCGGCAGTTGCCGGGCGGCGACCCGGATCCGGGTGGGCCACAGGTCGGTGATCCGGTCGACCCGGAAGATCCGCCAGTCGTCGCGATCGTTGTCGTAGCCCACCAGATACCAGCGCCGACCCGCCGACACCAGCTTGTACGGCTCGACGAGCCGTTCGGCCTCCAGGCCGTCGCGGCGGCGGTAAATGAACCGCAGTTGCTCCCGGTTGTTGACGGCGCAGGCCAGCGCGCTCAGGTGCTCCGGGTCGACAGTCGGTCCCTGCCAGGTGAGCAGCGGTTCGGTGGCCGCCCCCAGCGCGGAGACGCGGTGCCGCAGCCGGGACGGCAGCACCTGTTCGATCTTCGTCAGTGCCCGTACCGAGGCCTCCTCGATGCCGGCCACCGCGTGACCGGCGGCGGTGCGCAGACCGACAGCGATCGCCACCGCCTCGTCGTCGTCGAGCAGCAGCGGCGGCATCGCCTTGCCGGCGACCAGGCGGTATCCGCCGATCGCGCCCATCGTCGCCTGCACCGGGTAGCCGAGGTCACGCAATCGCTCCACGTCGCGGCGGATGGTGCGCAGGCTGACGCCGAGCCGGGTGGCCAACTCGCTGCCTGGCCACTCGCGGGGCGTCTGCAACAGCGACAGCAGACCTAGCAGTCGGGCGGGGGTGTCGGACATGAGCCCAGAATGCCAGCGATGTGTGCCAGAACCTGTCCTAGATGGGCCGTAGCGTTCCCGGCATGACGCCATTTCGGATAGACATCCCGCAGGCGGACATCGACGACCTGCGTGACCGGCTCTCCCGCACTCGGTGGCCCCGCTCGTTGCCCGGCACGGGCTGGAGCCGGGGGGTGCCGGTGGAGTACCTGCGCGAGCTGGCCGCGTACTGGGCGAGTGGTTACGACTGGCGGGCGCACGAGGCGCGGCTGAACGACCTCCCCCAACTCGTCACCGAGATCGACGGCTTGGCCGTGCACCTGCTGCACGTCCGCTCGCCGGAGCCGGACGCGCTGCCATTGCTGTTGACGCACGGCTGGCCGAACTCCGTTGTTGAGTTCACCGAGCTGATCGGCCCGCTGACCGACCCGCGCGCCCAGGGCGCGGATCCCGCGCAGGCGTTTCACCTCGTGGTGCCGTCGGTGCCCGGCTACGGTTTCTCCCAGGCGCCGCCGGACGGGTTCACGATCGACCGGCTCGCCCGGATGTGGGTCGAGCTGATGGCCCGCCTCGGCTACCACCGTTACGGCAGCCAGGGCGGCGACCTCGGTGCGTATGTCGCGCCACGGGTGGCCGCGGTGGCTCCGGAGCAGGTCGTCGGCGTGCACATCGACGGAGGGTTCGGCTTTCCGACCGCCGCCGACGTGCCGGACATGAGCGCTGCGGAACGCGCCGAGTGGGAGCAGATGCAGCAGTGGATGAGCGGTGGCGTGGACCATCACGCCCTGCTGCGAGCGGCGCCGCAGACCCTCTCGTACGCCTGGAACGACTCGCCGGTCGGGCTGCTGGCCTGGATGATGCAGAAGTTCAAGGAGTTCACCATGACGGTGCCGACGCCGGAGCAGGCCATCGACCGGGACCACCTGCTCACCAATGTGAGCCTCTACTGGTTCACCGGCACGTCGGGAACGTCGTCGTGGCCCATGTACGAGCGACTCACCGTCGCCGCCGACGGCGGTTTCGCCTGGCCCACCGGCCAACGGCGGGTGCCGTCCGGTGTGTACGGCGGTGGGTCCGCGCTGATGCGCCGCCTCGCCGAGCGGGACAACACCATCGTCCACTGGCCGCAGGGCAACCCGGGCAGCCACTTCGTGGCGATGGACGAGCCGCTGGCGCACGCGGCGGACATCCGCGCGTTCTTCGAGGGCCTGCGATGACCGAGCTGAGTTGGGCACAGGTGTCCGCCCGACGTCTACATCGGCACCGGCTCGGCGCACCGGCGGCAGACGCGGCACTGGATGCCGCACGCGTCGCCGACGTGGTGTCGGCGATCTGCGGCGCGCACGCCCAGATCGCGTCGGCCGCCGAGCTGTCCATCGGGCTGCGGGTGCCGGGCGCGACCCGCGCCCTGGTGCGGCGGGCACTGTGGAGCGACCGCACGCTGGTCAAGACCCGGGGGCCGCGCGGGACCGTACACCTGCTCGCCGCGGCGGACCTGCCGATGTGGGTCGGCGCGCTGAGCGCGTTGCCGGCCCCGTCGTGGGACCGCAGTGTGACCCTGCTGACGCCCCGGCAGACCGAGCAGGTCCTCGCGGCCATCGCCGACGCGGTCGCCGAGGCCGACCTGACCACCGCCGAGCTGACCGAGGAGATCGTGGCCCGTACGGGCCCGTGGGCGGGCGACCTGGTGATGGAGGCGTTCCAGGACACATGGCCCCGGTGGATCGCCGCGATGACCGCCGCCACCCGGGGCGGAGTGATCTGCTTCGGTCCGAATCGTGGTCGGGCCACCACGTACACCAGTCCGACCCGATGGCTGCCCGACTTCGCGCCGATGCCTGGCCCCGCCGCCCTGGCCGCACTCGTCCGCAGTTACCTGTACGCGTACGGGCCGGCGACCCCGGCACAGTTCGCCCGGTGGATGGGGGTGCCCCCGGCATGGGCGACGTGGCTGTTCGGCTCCCTCGACCTGACCGAGGTGACGGTGGAGGGCACCCGGGCCTGGGTGGCCGCCGACGACACCGTCTTCCCCGACGACGGGCCTTCCGGGTTGCGGCTGCTGCCCTACTTCGACGCGTACGCGGTCGGCTGCCACCCCCGCGAGCGGCTCTTCCCCGGCGCCGCCGGCGAGCGGGCGCTCAACGGTGGCCAGGCCGGCAACTACCCGGTGCTGCTGGTGGACGGGGTGGTCGCCGGGGTGTGGCACCAACGCCGCTCGGGCCGCTCGATCCACGTCACCGTCGAGCCGCTGCGGCCCCTCGACGCCGGGCAGCGGCGGGAGCTGGACGAGGAGGTCGAACGGCTCGGCGACATATTGGAAGGCAAACCCACGTTGACCATCGGCACGGTGAGCGTCGGCCCGCACGCCTGAGTCAGGATGGGAGCGTGGACATCGAACCCGTCGACCACGAACCCCGACAGTCGTTTCCCTGGGCTGTCCTGCGCCAGCGCTGGGAGGACCTCACCTTCCTGCACTGGGCAGTCGCCCCGGAGGTCGTCGCGTCGCTGCTGCCCGCCGGCACTAGCCCGGACACGTTCGACGGCGTCAGTTACGTGGGCCTGATCGGCTTCCGGATGGTCGGGCTGGGGTTCGGCCGTGGCCCAGGGGTGCCGTACTTCGGCACGTTCTGGGAGACCAACGTCCGGCTCTACTCGGTCGACGACGCCGGCCGGCGAGCGGTGGTGTTCCGGTCGCTCGACGCGTCCCGCCTGGTGCCGGTGCTGGTGGCGCGGGCGACGTTGCGACTGCCGTACCTCTGGTCGTGGATGCGGATGGACCGCGACGGTGACCGCCTCACCTACCGGTGCCGGCGACGCTGGCCCGGCCCGGCGGGTACGACGAGCCGAATGGCGGTGCGGGTGGGGGAGCCGATCGTCGACCCGACCCCCCTTGAGCACTTCGTCACCGCGCGCTGGGGTCTGCACACGCGGGCCTACGGGCGCACCCTGCACCTGCCGAACTGGCACCCGCGCTGGCCGCTGCACCGGGCCGAGGTGCTGCACCTCGACGACGAGTTGGTAGCCGCCGCGGGGCTGCCGGCGCCGGTCGGGCCGCCGGTCAGTGTGCTCTACTCGCCCGGCGTCCCGGTCAGGTTCGGCCCGCCGGTGGCGGCCCGGCCGCGGAGGGCCAGGCCGCCGGAGTCTCAGTAGCGGCCGCCCTCGGGTGCGGGCAACCCGTCGAGGTCGGTCAGATCCTCAGAGCTGAGCTGCACGTCGCCGGCGGCGCAGTTGTCCAGCAGGTACTTGGGGGTCTTGGTGCCCGGGATCGGGATGACCCGGTCACCCTGGGCGACCACCCAGGCGAGAGCGACCTGCGCGGGGCTGGCCCCGGCCCGGTCGGCGATCTCCCGGACCCGGGCGACGATGGCGAGGTTGGCGCGCAGCGCGTCCTGCTGGAAACGGGGGAGGCCGCGCCGGAAGTCGTCGGCGGGCAGGTCGTCGAACGAGGTGAACCGGCCGGCGAGGAAACCCCGACCGAGCGGGGAGAACGGCAGGAAGGCGATGCCCTGCTCGGCGCAGTACGGCAGCACCTCGGTCAACGGGTCGCGCGTCCACAGTGACAGCTCGGACTGCACCGACGCCACCGGGTGCACCGCCTGGGCCCGCGCGATCTGGGCGACAGTCACCTCGGACAACCCGATCTGCCGCGCCTTGCCGGCCGCCACGACCTCGGCCATCGCGCCCCAGGACTCCTCGATGGGCACCTCCGGGTCGACCCGGTGCAACTGGTAGAGGTCGACGTGGTCGGTGCCGAGCCGGCGCAGGCTCTCGTCGATCGCCGCACGGATGTGCTCCGGGCGGCCGTTGTTGCCGATCTTCGGGGAGTTGCCGGGGCCACCGGTGGGGGAGGTGGCCACCAGGCCGACCTTCGTGGCCAGCACGGCCCGCTCCCGGTGCCCGCCGGCCAGTGCTCGCCCGACCAGCTGCTCGTTGGTGTACGGCCCGTACACGTCGGACGTGTCGATCAGCGTCGCGCCCAGGTCCAGTGCCTGCCGGATGACGCCGATCGACGTGTCGTCGTCGCGAGGACCGGTGATGTCGTAGCCGTGGCTCATGCCCATGCAGCCGAGGCCGATGACGCCGACCTCGGGGCCGGTGCTGCCCAGCGTGGTGGTTCGCATGCGCCCCACGCTACGCCGGACGGAACGCGTGATCGGAAGGCACGTAGCGTCACCACCCGCAGACCGTTGACCGCCGACTGATGTGGGGAGAGCCGCCATGACTCACATTCGCGAGTTCGTCTGGCCGGACTACGACAATGTCGCGGCACTGTGGATCGCTACCGGACGGGACGTGCTGACCCGCGCCGAGTTGACCGCCAAGCTGACGCGGGATCCGCAGTTGTTCCTGGTCGCCGAGGTCGACCAGACGCTCGCCGGGGTCGTGCTCGGCACCTACGACGGCCGGCGCGGCATGATCCTGCGGCTGGCCGTGGCCCCGGAGCACCGGCGACGCGGTCTCGCTAGCCTGCTGGTCGCCGAGTTGGAGAAGCGGTTCGCGGCGCTGGACTGCCCACGGGTGAACCTGCTGGTCCTGCCGGAGGACACGAGCGCGCTGCGGTTCTGGCAGGCGCTGGGCTACCTGCCCCAGCCGGACGTGCTCTGCACCAAGCCGATGGGCGTCACCCCGAGCAGGTAGGGCGTCGGGCGGTGACGACTCTCACCTGATGCGGACTCGCGAGTCCGGTACGGTGGGCTCTAACCGGACTAGCGAGTCCGAATCTGACCCACAGTGATCGACGAGGAGATTCCGTGACCCCGGTACGGATCAGCGACGCCCTCCGCGCGGTGGCCTTCGAGCCGACCCGCGACCTGACCGAGGCGCTGGACGAGTTCTACGCCCCCGACTACACGCACCGCAGCGACGGAAAGACCGTCGACCGGGTCGAATTCGCCGAGATGGTGACGCGAGTACGGGCCCAGATCGTCAGCGGCACCGTCACCGTCCTGAACGAGCTGCGCGAGGGCCTCCACTACGCCGAACGACACGTCTTCGAGATCACCATGGCCGACGGGTCGACCGCCAAGCGGGAAATCGCCATCTTCGGGTCGTACGCCGAGGACGGTCGGTTCCGCCACCTCAGCGAAACGGGCTTCGACCTGCCCGCCTGACCCCACTTCGACGACCAGAAACAGGAGATAGCCATGCCCCGCCTTACCGACCCCGACCCGAACGCCATTCCCACCGACGTCCGCGATTTCCTGTCCGCCCTGCCGCCCGATCCGATGGTCAAGATGCTGACCCACTCGGTCGGCACTGTGACACCCTTCATCCAGCTCGCGAGGGCGCAGTTCACCGCGCTGGAGCTGCCCGCCCGCTCGCGGGAGTTGGTCATCCTGACGGTGGCCGAGTACACCGGGTGCGAGTTCGTGGCGGCCCAGCACCGCCCCATGTCCGAGGCGGCCGGCGTCGACCAGCGCACTCGCGAGATCATCAGCAGCCAGCGCATCGACAATCCAGACCTCTCCGCGTACGACCGGACGCTCATCCGGTTCACCGCCGAGGTGGTGCGGTCACCGCGCGTTCCCGACGAGCTCTTCGACCAGGCCCGGCAGATCCTCAGCGAGCGCGAGATCGTCGAGGTGCTCCAGGTGATCGGCTACTACTGGTCGTTCGGCCGGGTGGCCACGGCGCTCAACGTCGAAATCACCACCGTGTACGGCGACGAGCCGCTGCTGACCGACGAGACCGAGCGGGCAGACTGAGGCCATGACGCCGCCGACGCCGAGCGACCCGGAGACTCCCCGTCGGCGGCTGGACGCCCGCCGTAACCAGGAGCGGGTCATCGCCGCCGCCCGGGAGCTCTTCACCGAGCAGGGTCTCCAGGTGACGGTGCCGCAGGTGGCGGAGCGGGCCGGGGTGGGTCGCGCGACGGTCTACCGCAGCTACCCCAGCAAAGAAGACCTGATCGTCGCGGTCGTTCAGCGGCAGTTCCAGGAGTTGGAGCAGCGCATCCGGGCGGCGCTCGACGGCGCCGACGCGTACCGGGAGTGGTGTTCGTTCGTGCCCGACCTGTTCGAACGCCTCGCCTCCGACCGGGTCCTCGCCGACGCGTTCTTCGAGGGCAGGCTGGTGCCCGCCGCGCGCATCCTGGCCCTGATCGGGCAGCTGTTGGTGGCGGCCCGAGCGTCCGGCGGGATCCGCCCGGACGCCGGCGAGCTGGACATCCGGGTGATCCTCTGCGGAGCGGTCCGGCAGCTCATCGTCTTCGACGAGCGCGACCCGGCGGTGTGGCGCCGGTACGCCGACCTCGTACTCAACGCGCTGCGCCCCTGACGGCCTCGGTCGACACTCAGGAGAAAGCTCGGCCGACGTGTCGAGGACGGTGCGCCGGCTTCGACCTTGGGTTGAGGGCCGGAGCAGCCGGCCTCGCCGACGAGCCGACACGGCACGGACCGAGGAGTGGATCGATGACGAAGGTGACGACCGGGGCGACGATGTCGTTGGACGGCTACATCGCGGACGCGTCCCACGGTGGCTTCGAGTACCTCTTCCAGTGGTACGAAAACGGCGACGTCGAGACGCCGACGGCCGACCCCGAGCTGACCTTTCGGACCTCGGCCACGAGTGCCCGGCACCTACGGGCCCTCACCGAGCGGACCGGCGCGCTCGTCGTCGGCCGGCGGCTCTTCGACATCACCAGCGGGTGGGGTGGTCGGCATCCGTTGGACGTGCCCGTCGTTGTGGTCACCCACAGCGTGCCGGAGGGCTGGGCAGCCGAGAACGACTCCTTCGTCTTCGTCAGCGACGGCATCGAGAGCGCGATCGCCCGGGCGAAGGCGATCGCCGGGGACAAGGAGGTCGGTGTCAACGGGGGCACCATCGCCGCCCAGGTCGTCGAGGCCGGCCTGCTCGACGAGGTGCACGTCGACCTCGTCCCGGTCCTGCTCGGTGCCGGCGTCCCGCTCTTCGCCGACCTCAAGATCGCCCCACTTCAGCTGGACGGCCCGTTCAGCGTCGTCGAGGGCGACGGCGTCACCCACCTGGCCTACCGGGTACGCCGAGCCTCCTGAGCGCCGCGGGGACCGGTCTGATCGGGGCCGGGACCCGGTGTGGGGCGCCGGTGCTGAGCCCTCCGGCCAGAGCCTCCACCTTGCCTCTATAGTCATTGATCGATATCGTGCGCCCAGGCGCCGCCCCGCCTCAGACCACCACCGTCGATCCGAAGCGGGTTCCGCATGCGCACACTGAGACTTGTCACGACCCTGGCCGTCGCCGGCCTGCTGGCCGGCGGGGCGGCCCTGGTCGCCGCCACACCGGCCAGCGCGGCGACCGCCGTGTTCTCCGTGACGAACACCTGGGGCAACGGTTACCAGGGTCAGGTCACCGTCACGAACAACACGTCCGCACAGATAACCAGCTGGCGGGTCGAGTTCGACCTGCCGTCCGGGTCGAGCGTCAGCCAGTCGTGGAACGCGCAGCAGACGACCTCCGGCAGCCGCTACACCTTCACCAACGTGTCCTGGAATGGCACCCTCGCCGCCGGCGCGTCGACGTCGTTCGGATTCCTCGTCAACGGCACCGGCACGCCGCTGAACTGCACAGTCAACGGTGCCTCCTGCGCCGGCGGCACACCCCCGACGACCCCGCCTCCCACCACGCCGCCCCCCACCACGCCGCCGCCGACCACTGGCACACCCGTCGAGCGGCACGGGCAACTGCGGGTCTGCGGCACCACCATGTGCGACAAGTCCGGCGCGCGTGTGCAACTACGCGGCATCAGCAGCATGTGGCTCAACTGGGAGACCGCACCATACGCCGAGAACCTCTCCGCGCTGCGCTGGATGCGGGACAACTGGAACCTCCAGGTGATCCGCGCGGCCATGGGCGTCGAGCCGGCGGGCGCGTACCTCAGTGACCCGAACAAGGCCCGTACGCAGGTGGAGACCATCATCAACAACGCGGTCACCGCCGGGGTGTACGTGATCGTCGACTGGCACGCCCACGAGGCGCAGAACAACCAGTCCCAGGCGGTGGCGTTCTTCGGCGACCTGGCCCGCCGCTACGGTCACCTGCCCAACGTCATCTGGGAGCCCTACAACGAACCGCTGCAGGTGAGCTGGACCAACGTCATCAAGTCGTACCACCAGGCGGTGGTCTCCGCGATCCGCGCCGCCGACCCCGACAACATCGTGGTGCTCGGCACCCCCACGTGGTCGCAGGACGTGGACGTGGCGGCGGCCAGCCCGGTCTCCGGCACCAACCTGATGTACACGCTGCACTTCTACTCGTGCACGCACGGCTCGGCGCTGCGCGCCAAGGGTGACGCGGCGATCCGCGCCGGGCTGGCTCTCTTCGTCACCGAGTGGGGCGCCAGTAACGCCGACGGTGGCCTCGACGGCCGGTCCTGCCTACCCGAGGCGCAGTCCTGGATCGACTGGATGAAGGCGAACGGCATCTCCTGGACCGCCTGGAAACTCGACGTCGGCACCGACACCACCAACCTGCTCAGCCCCGGCGCGCCGGTGACGGGCGGGTGGAACAACTACCTGCACGGCCACGCGCCGTTCGTGGTGGCCAACATGAGGTGATGCTGGCCGTTCCTCAGTTCGCCGATGTCGGAGTATCCGCACCAACGGGATACCCCGACATCGGCGACTTCGTGTCGATCAGCGCCGGCGCGGCCGTTCGATGCCCGGCTGGGCAGAACAGCGCGTCACCTTAACGCGCCGGAAACGCACCCGGTACCAACCCTGGGAACGCTCGTCGGACAGCCACGACCACCGACTCGTGAACCGGGGTGACCATGGCCGACAACACCACGAACGCGACCACGTTCGACGGGCCGCTGGGCCGATCCGGCAACGGCCGGGCACTGCCCACGCCTCGCCCCACATCGGTCCTGCCGGTGGACGATGATGACCCGGCGGACCTGGCCACCATCGGGGTGGAGGAGGAGTTCCACGTCGTCGACCTGCACACTCGGGAGCTGGTGCCCCGGGCCGGCGAGCTGCTCGATCGGCTGCCGGCCACCTCGTTCACCGCCGAGCTGCACCAGAGCGTGGTGGAGACCAACACCGCTGTCTGCCGCACACTGGACGAGATCCGCGCCGAGCTGACCCGGCTGCGCCAGGCGGCGGTGCAGGTCGCCGACCGGCTCGACCTGGGCATCGTGGCGGCCGGCACGGTGCCGCTGCGCGCCGACGGCGACCCGAGCGTTACCCCCACCTCCCGTTACCGGCGGATGCTCGACGAATACCAGATGCTCGCCCGGGAGCAGCTGATCTGCGGTGCGCAGGTGCACGTCGGCGTGTCCGACCGGGATCTGGCCGTCGCGGTCACCCGCCGCGTTCAACCGTGGCTGCCGGTGCTCCTCGCCCTCTCCACCAGTTCGCCGTACTGGATGGGTCAGGACAGCGGCTACGCCAGCGTCCGGTCGCTGGTCTGGCAGCGCTGGCCCACCGCCGGTGACCCGGGGGAGGTGAGCAGCGCTGCGGACCACGAGGCGCTGGTCGCCGAGCTGATCTCCTCCGAGACCATCACCGATCCCGCCATGATCTACTTCGACGTCCGACCCTCCGCGCACGTGCCCACAGTGGAGCTGCGGATCACCGACGCCAACGCCGACGTGGAGATCATCGTCCTGCTCACCGGCCTGTTCCGGGCGCTGGTACGGCGGGAGGTCGCCGCGCTTCGCGCCGGTGTGGACCGCACCGCAGTGCGCCCACCGGTGCTGCGCGCCGCCGTCTGGCGGGCCGCCCGGTCCGGCCTCGAAGGCGACCTGCTCGACCTGCCCCGGTCGGCCCGACCGGTGCCGGCGGCCGAGGCGGTCCGCCGACTGGTGACCGACCTGCGCCCGCAGTTGACGGCGACCGGGGACTGGGAGCAGGTCAGTGAGCTGACCCGGTACGCGCTGGAACGCGGCAGCTCGGCCGCGCGGCAGCGGCGGGCGTACGAGCGGCGGGGCCGGTTGGCGGACGTGGTCGACCTGCTGCTCGACGAGACCCGGGGACGGGTACGGGGGCCACTGCCCGGCGCGCCGACCGCACCGGCCCTACCCACGTACGCCCACACCGACGACGAGGTCTTCGGCCCGGCGGGACCGGAGCCCGCGTACCGGCCGTTGCTGGCCGCCCTCCGCGGCCTCGGCGCCGACGGGTTGCGCCACCGCGAGCACGACCGGGACGAGGAGCAGCGCGCCCGTGGCGTGACCTTCAGCGTGGCCGGCGAGGCGAGCACCCGACTCTTCCCGGTCGACCTGGTGCCCCGGGTGGTTCCCGCCGCCGACTGGCGCACCCTGCGCACCGGCCTGGTGCAGCGCGCCCGCGCGCTCGACGCCTTCCTGCGTGACGTCTACGGAGACCGGACCGTGGTGGCCGACGGCGTGGTCCCGGCCTGGGTGGTCGAATCCTCACCCGGACTGCGCCCGACCGGGGCGCTCATGGGCCGGCGGGGCACCCGCGCCCAGGTGTCCGGCACCGATCTCGTCCGTGATCCTCACGGCAGCTGGTACGTGCTGGAGGACAACCTGCGGGTGCCCTCGGGCATCGGCTACGCCGTGCAGAACCGTCGACTGACCCGGGCGGTGCTGCCCGAGCTGCCGGTCCCCGACGATCTGCTGCCCGCTGACGAGACACCGGCGATGCTGCACCGGGCACTGGTGGCTGCCGGGCCCGCCGCTGCCGACGACCCCGCCGTGGTGGTGCTCAGCAGTGGTCCGGGTGACCCGGCCTGGTTCGAGCACCGGCTGCTCGCCGACGAGATGGGCGTACCGCTGGCTGGGAGCGGCGACCTGCTCGTGGAGGAGGGTCGCGTCCAGCTCATCCGGGAGGGTCGCCGCAGCCAGGTGGACGTGATCTACCTGCGGATGGACGAGGAGGCGTTGCTGCACGCGCCGGGGGCCGACGGCGTGCCGTTGGGCTGGCCGCTGCTCGCGGCGGTGCACGCCGGCCGGCTGACGTTGGCCAACGCGCTGGGCAACGGCGTCGGTGACGACAAGGCGTTGTACGCGTACGTGCCCCGGCTGATCGAGTACTACCTGGGGGAGAAGGCGCTGCTTCCGGACGTGCCGACGTACCTGTGCGGACTGCCCGAGCAGCGCGCCGACGTGCTGGGCCGGCTCGATCAGCTGGTGCTCAAGCCGGTCGACGGGTACGGCGGCGACCGGGTGGTGATCGGTCCACGGGCGGAGGCGGAGGAGTTGGACGCCGTCCGCGAGCAGATCCTCGCCGCCCCGCACCGCTGGATCGCCCAGGAGATGATCGCGCTCACCACCCATCCGGTCTTCGACGGGACGGCACTCGCGCCCCGCCACGTCGACCTGCGGGCCTTCGTGTTCCTGGGGGAGACCGCCGAGGTGGCGCCGGTGGCCCTGACCCGCGTCGCGCCGGCCGGCAGCATGATCGTCAACTCGTCCCGGGGCGGTGGGTCGAAGGACACGTGGCTGCTCGGTGGAGCCGACCAACCGTCGGCGTAACCCACGCTTGACCCCCGCGTCATCGGGGCGCAACCCGGTCCGCCAAGCCTGGACCGGTCAGCGGCCCGAGCCGATGAGAGGTGGATGCCATGTGCGGTATCGGAGGTGAGTTTCGCCTCGACGGGGCGCCACCGGACATGGCGGCCGTCGAGCGGATGCTGCCCGCCCTGGCCTCCCGAGGCCCGGACGGTGAGGGCCGGTGGCAGCACGGCCCGGCGGCGCTGGTGCACCGGCGACTGCGCATCATCGACCTGTCCGACGCGGGTGCCCAACCGATGGTCGACGGTGAACTGGGGCTGGCCCTGGTCTTCAACGGATGCATCTACAACTACCGGGAGTTGCGCGACGAGCTGACCGCTGCCGGCTACTCCTTCCGGTCCACCTCGGACACCGAGGTGATCCTCAAGGCGTACCACCGGTGGGGCGTCGCCTGCGTCGAGCGGTTCTACGGCATGTTCGCGTTCGCGCTCGTCGAACTGGCCACGCGCACCCTGGTGCTGGCCCGCGACCGGCTCGGCATCAAACCGCTCTACCTCGCCGAGGGGCCCGGCCGGATCCGCTTCGCGTCGACGCTGCCGGCGCTGCTCGCCGCCGGTGACGTCGACACCGACCTCGACCCGGTGGCGCTGCACCACTACATGACGTTCCACTCGGTGGTGCCACCGCCGCGCACCATCCTCGCCGGCATCCGCAAACTGCCACCCGCCACCATCCGGGTGATCACCGCGGACGGGCGGAGCACCGACACGGTGTACTGGCGGCCGGAGTTCACCCGTGCCGCCGCCGCGCCGATGTCCGCCGGGGAGTGGCAGGAACGGATCATGACGGCGTTACGCACCGCCGTACGCCGTCGCATGGTCTCCGACGTGCCGGTCGGTGTGCTGCTCTCCGGCGGCCTCGACTCCAGCCTGATCGTCGCCCTGCTCGCCGAGCAGGGCCAGACCGAACTGGCGACGTTCAGCATCGGCTTCGAGGCGGCAGCCGGGGAGACCGGCGACGAGTTCCACTACTCCGACCTGGTGGCCCGTGAGTTCGGCACCGACCACCAGCAGATCCGCGTCGGCGCGGCCCGGTTCGTACCCGCCGTGCACGAGGCCGTCGCGGCGATGAGCGAGCCGATGGTCAGCCACGACTGCGTCGCCTTCCACCTGCTCTCCGAGGAGGTCTCACAGCGGATCACGGTGGTCCAGTCCGGGCAGGGCGCCGACGAGATCTTCGCCGGCTACGACTGGTACCCGCCGATGGCGAACGTCGCCCGGTCGGACGCCGTCGAGGCGTACGCCCGGGTGTTCTTCGACCGTCGGCACGACGCGCTCGCCGGGCACCTGGCGCCGGAGTGGATGCTCGACCACGACGCCAGCCTGGAGTTCGTGGCCGCGCACTTCGGCGCACCCGGCGCGGACACCGCCCTGGACGCGGCGCTGCGTCAGGACAGCCTGGTGATGCTCGTCGACGACCCGGTCAAGCGGGTCGACAACATGACCATGGCGTGGGGGTTGGAGGCCCGGGTGCCGTTCCTCGACCACGAGGTCGTCGAGCTGGCCGCCGCCTGCCCACCCGCGTTGAAGTTGGCGCACGGGGGCAAGGGCGTGCTGAAGGCCGCGAGTCGGGGCATCGTGCCCGACGAGGTGATCGACAGGCCGAAGGGCTACTTCCCGGTGCCCGCCATCCGGCACCTCTCCGGGCCGCTGCTCGACGACGTCCGCGACGCGTTGACCGCCCAGCCGGCCCGCGAACGGGGCCTGTTCCGCAAGGATTACCTGGAGGAGTTGCTGGACGCGCCGAACGCCCGGCGGACCACGCTGGGCTCCAACGCGCTCTGGCAGCTCGGGCTGCTGGAGCTCTGGTTGCAGCGGATCGGGGTTTAGATGAGCGTACGGATCGAGGCGCCGCGGACCACCCGTCGGACCCGCCTCGCCGGTCGTCGGCCGACACCGACGCCCGTCGTCGAGAATTTCGCACCCGCGCCGTCCCCGGACGGCGCTCGGGTGGCGTACCTCTCCGACCGGGCCGGGACGCCCGGCATCTGGATCCGCCAGGTCGGCGCGGATGACGCCGTCGCGCTGCCCACCGGTGACGATCCGGTGCTGGCGGTGAGTTGGTCCCCGGACGGGCAGTGGCTGGCCTGCGTCGTCGCTCCCGGCGGCGCGCCCCGCACCGAGGTGTGGCTGCTCCGGCCGGACGGCGGCGGGCGTCACCAGGTCGCCGGTTTCGGACGCCACAGCGCGACGCCGGCCGGTTGGCTGGCCAGCGGTGCGGTCCTGATGGTCACCGAGACCGCCGAGCGGGGTGCCGCCGTCCTGATCCACGCGGACACCGGGCACCGGCGGGTGCTCGCCGAGGGTGACCTGCTCACCCTGCTGGACGTCACCCCGGACGCCCGCAGCGCCCTGCTGCGCCGCGGCCCTCGCAACGCCCGCTGGCTGGAACTGCTCGACGTGGCGACCGGGGAGCGGCGGCGGCTGCTGACGGACACCGGGCGGGGCAGCACCGACCAGGGCTGGTTCGGCCCCGGCGGGACGAGCGTGCTGGCCCGCACGGACGCGTACTCGGAGCTCGCCGCGCTGGTGCGGGTCGACCTGGCTCGCCCGGACGTGACGCCGACCCGGCTCGCCTGGCGGCCGGACGCCGAGCTGGAGCAGGCCACGCCGAGCGCCGACGGACGTCGGGCCGCCCTGCTCTGGAACACCTACGGGGGCCGCAGCGAGGTCAGCCTGCTCGACCTCGCCAGCGGAGTGCAGCGGGCCGTCGCCGCCCCGGGTGAGGTGCTCGACGACGCCGTCTTCGCCGCCGAGGGTGGTCTGCTCTGCCTCACCGCGCAGGGGCCGGTGCAACCCCGGGAGGTCTGGCTGGTCGACCCGGCGACCGGGGCGCCGCGTCCGCTGCGGCCGGACAGCGGCGTCGCGCGTACGGGCGGCAGCGGTGTCGCCCCGCAACTGGTCGACCTGCGTGCCCGTGACGGTCTGCCGCTCTCCGGTTGGCTCTACCGCCCGGTCGGGCCAGGGCCCTGGCCCACCGCCATCAGCCTGCACGGTGGCCCGGAGGCGCAGGAGCGTCCTCGCTACAACCCGCTGTTCCAGGCTCTCGTGGCGCAGGGCGTCGCGGTGTTCGCGCCGAACGTGCGGGGCTCCTCGGGCTTCGGTCGGTCCTTCGTGACCGCCGACAACCTGGCCGGCCGGTACGGGGCCATCGCCGACGTCGCGGCGTGCGCGGACCACCTGATCGACAGCGGTGTGGCGCGCCCCGGGCAGGTCGGTTGCCTCGGCCGCTCCTACGGCGGTTACCTGGTGCTCGCGGTGCTGGTGAACTTCCCCGGGTTGTTCGCTGCCGGGGTGGCCGAGTGCGGGATCTCCGACTTCCACACCTTCTTCGCCGGCACCGAGCCGTGGATCGCCGCCGCCGCCGTCAGCAAGTACGGCCACCCGGTACGCGACGCCGACCTGCTGCGGGACCTGTCGCCGATGACCCACCTCGACCGGCTCGACGTGCCGATTCTGCTCATCCACGGCGCCAACGACACGAACGTGCCGGCGGGTGAGTCGGCGCAGGTCGCCCAAGCCCTGGCGGCCCGCGACGCCCCGTACGCCCATCTCGTCCTGACCGGTGAGGGGCACGACTTCCTGGCCCGCGACAACGCCGAGGCGGCGCGTTCGGCCACCACCGCCTGGCTCACCCGGCACCTCGCCGCGACCGCGGCCACCGTCGGCTGAGGCGCTATCCTGCGCCGGTGGACGTGACGGCGCAGGGCGAGCGGTTGGCCGCCGACCTGGGCCGCTGGCTGACCGACCTGACTTTCGTCGACCTGAACACCGACGAGGTCACCGCGCAGGTGATCGACGCTGTGGTGCGGTGGGCCGAGGCACAGGGTTGGCGGGTCTACCGGCGCGCGCCCAGCGTCCTGCCGTTGCCGCCGCCACTTCAGCAACGGCACTCGGTCCTCGACGTGGCGTGCGCCCGCCCGGACGGCCCACCGGTCGTCGTCGAGGTCGACCACACCGACCGGGCCCGTACGGTGCAGAAGCTGGCCGCGGAGGCGGACGCCGGCCGGATTCCGATCTGGGTGCGATGGGGTGTCGGGCGCTTCACCGCGCCGCCACCGCCGGTGCGGATGGTGACCGTCGAGGTGGCCAGGCGTGCCGGGCCTGCCGGGCAGGGACGGTTGCACAGCCGCGCCGGCGACCGCCCCGCGCCGGCGCACTCGACCGGGGGCGGCACGGTGGCCGCGCAGGCACTGCCCATCCCGCTGACCGACCCGCTTTCGGAGCCGGGCGAGCGCACCTGAAGCAAATCGTAAGCGGAAGCCGGCAGAGTTCTGGGTGTCACCGAAGCACCTGACACACACCCAGGAGATTCCGATGCGCAAGCTCATCAACTCGACCTACGTCACCCTCGACGGCGTCATCGAGAACCCGATGTGGACCTCGCCGTACTTCGACGAGGAGGCGATGAGCCTCGCCGGCGAGCAGACCGAGGAGGCCGACGCGATGCTGATGGGTCGGGCCACCTACGACGGCATGTCCGCCGCCTGGCCGACCCGGGACGAAAGCGACCCGACCACGGGCGCCGCGTACTTCAACAACGTCAGGAAGTACGTCGCCTCGACCACCCTCACCAACCCCACCTGGAAGAACACCGAGGTGCTCCAGGGCGACCTGGTCGAGGCGGTCCGCGCGCTCAAGGCCCAGGAGGGCAGGAACATCATCCAGTACGGCTTCGGCTCGGTCACCGCGCAGCTGATCAAGGCGGGCCTGGTGGACGAGGTCCGGTTCTGGATCCACCCGGTGCTGGAGGGCGGCCCGAGCCTCACCGCGCCGCTGACCGACGTCAAGGCGTCGTTCGACCTGGTCGACACCCGAGTGCACAAGAGCGGCGTGATCGTCGCCTCGTACCGGCCGAAGATGACGGCCTGACCGACACTCAGAGCTGGGCTCGGGCCTCGCCCGGGCTCAGCTTCGCGCCCTCGGCGAGCAACGCGTCGAACCGCTCCGGCCCGAGTTCGGCCCGCAGGCGTTCGGTCACCCGCTCCACGTCGTCGCGTTCGGCCGGCGCGGCGGGGGACTGCGTGGCGAGCCGGGCGGCGGCAGCGGCGCCCAGCAGCCGGGCGGCGACCTCGGGGGAGCGCACCGCCGCCGCCATCCCCTCGAGGGGGCCGACAGCGTCGCGCATCGTGGCCATCGCCTCGGCGGCCTCGAACGCCTCGATGTGCAGGGCCAGCGCGGCGTCCGGGTCGCCGCCCTGTTCGACCGCGTAGCCCAGCTCGACCAGAACCATCGGCAGGTACAGTGCCGGCTGGCTCTCGCCCCGGCCCAGCTCGACGAGGTGGGTGAGGTGGGTGACGGCCAGGTCGAGTTTCCCGTCGCGGCGGGCGGCCAGCCCGAGGCTCATCTCCGCGAAGACCAGCGCACCGGGCGAGCCCTGCTCCACCGCCAGGCCGTACGCCCGTTCGGCCAGCTCCCGGCCCTCGGTGTAGTCGCGGGTCTGCACCGCGAGCCAGGCCAGCCAGGACAGCTCGGCGCAGACCTGCGGCCACAGCGCGAGTTCCTCGGCCCAGCGCAGCCCCTCCCGGTGCAGCGCGGCGGCGCGCTCGTGTTCGCCGCGCATGTCGGCCAGCCCGCCCACCCACTCGGTCGCCCGGAGCCGGCCCCACCGGTCGCCGAGGTCGGCGAACAGCGCTGCGCTGCGCGTCGCGGTGCGTTCCAGGGTGGCCTGGTCACCGTTCGCGTGCGCGATGTGGGCCAGGGAGGTGAGCACCGCGGCCTCGGTCCACGTGTCGACGGCGGCGGTGGGCAGCAGCTCCGACGCCAGGGCCAGGTCACCGTGCTCGATCACCGCGTTGGCCGCGAACCAGGCGGCGTGGCCGTCCGGGTCGACGGCCACCGCCGCGCGTACCTCGTCGGGCGCGACCGCCTCGCCCAGCGACAGGGCGAAGCCGACGCGCCACGGGGCGGCACGGGCCTCCTGCTCCGGGTCGGGCGTCATCACCGGCTACCACGCCCACGTCGACCTCAGCCGGGCCGGTCGCACGGTGGTCGCCCTGATCCGG